>JBKJQM010000257.1:0-5841 GCA_046594005.1 Mycobacteriales bacterium | reverse complement strand
GGGCCGGCGATCCGCACGACCGGCCGGTGGCTCAGGTCGACCAGGGCGCTCCCAGCGTCGAGGCGGCGCTGCTCGGCGTACGGGTCGCCGTAGTGCGCAGCCACCCCTGCATCCGGGGGGTCGGCGGGGACGGCACTTGGGCGCGACAGCAGCGGGCTCACATCAGGTGCAAGACCGGCGGCGGTCGGGACGTTCCCCGGACGCACCGCGGCCCCTCCCCGCGAGTGCCGGGGAGGGGCCGTGGTGCTGCAGGTCCTACGGGAGGCAGAGCGGGGTGCCGGGCAGGCACTGCGCTGCCGGGGACCCCGTCGGCGACGGCGCGGCCGAGCCGGACGGACGGGCCGACGTGCTGGCACTCGGCGAACCCGACGCCGCGGGGGCGCCCGGACCCGGCGTCAGGTAGCCCACGACATCCGCGATGAGGTGGGCGGACGGGCTGCCCGCACCTCCGACGAACAGGGTCACCTGGCGCTGGCCGTTGATCCCGGAGAAGGCCTCGTTCGCCTGGGTCAGGTTGACCGGGAAGTTGACGTTCGAGGTGTTCGGCCGTCCCGCGCCGGTCGGGTAGACCGTCACGAAGCCGCGGTTCGTGCCGTTGGTGGCGGTCACGTTGAGCACCACGGCGGTCGCGCCGGACGGCACCGAGCTGGGCAGCGTCAGGACCAGGTCGCCGGTGACGCGGGAGGTACCGCTGGTGCCGATCGCCTTGCGGGTGTCCAGGGCGCGGACCGGGCTGGCCAGCGGCGTGAAGACCTGGCTGCCGGACTGCGCCGTCGGGATGACGTAGCCCACCAGGTCGACGATGAGGCCGACCCGGGTGCTGTCGATGAACAGCGAGACGTTGCGCGCGTTGGACCCGGTGCCGACCCGGGTGATGACCTCGTTGGCCTGCTGCTGACCGGCGTCGAAGTTGACGTTCGAGGTCCCGGGACGCTGCGTCCCGGTGGCGTACGCGACGACGAACCCGCGGCCGCGCTTGGGGTCGGAGGTCGTGGAGCCGGTGACGGTGACGTTGAGGATCACGTCGACGGTGCCGGTCGCGACCTGCGGCAGGGAGACGACGACCTCACCCGTGCGCTTGGGCGTGCTGGTCTGGCGGCTGTCGAACACGCGGGTCGGGGCCTGCGTGACGACCTGCCCACCGGCGTTGTTGGTGGTGGTGAAGCTGCCGACGAGGTCGGCGATCACGTGGGCGCTGGCCGAGTCGACGAGCAGCGACACCTTGCGGCTGGCCGGCAGCCGGACCGTGACCTCGTTGGCCTGCGTCTGGTTGCGCTCGAAGTTGACGTTGGAGGTCGGCGGCCGAGTCGTGCCGGTCGGGTAGGCGACGAGGAAGCCGCGCGCCGTCGGGTTGGTGATCGTCACGTTGAGCACCGCGGCCGTGGCGTTGGCGTCGGTGATGCGCGAGGAGAGGTCGAGCACGATCTCGCCGCGACGGACGCTGCCGCCGTTGTCACGGGTGTCCAGGACGCGGACCGGGCTGGAGAGCCCGACATAGCGACCCGGCGGGATGGTCGCGGTGCCGGTCGCGCTCGGCGACGGGGAGGGGGTCGATGCAGCCGTCACCGTGTAGCAGCCGGTGCAGGTGGCCGTCTTGCCGTCGGTCAGCGTCACGGTGACGTCGCGGTTGCCGGTGGCGGCGGCCGCGGTCGACGAGAGCGTTGCCCGCAGCAGCGTCGGGCTGACGAACTCCACGGCGGTGGTCGTGATGCCGGTCCCGCTGACGGTGACCGCGGCGCCCTTGGAGAAGTTCGTGCCCGTGACGTCGAAGGTGCGGCTGGTGCCGGCCGGCTGGGACTTGCCGGTGGCGTCGCCGGTCTCGTCGAGCGCGGTCGCCGTGGGCGTACGGCTCTGCACGACGGTGAAGCGGCACCCGGTGGAGGTCGTGCTGTCGCAGGCGTTGACGGTGCCGTCCGTCGCGCGGACGACCGGCTGGTAGACGCCGGGTGCGGCGTTGCTCAGGTCGGCGGTCGCCGTGATCGACGTCGACGTGCGCGAGACCCGCGTCGTCGGGATCGTCAGCGACTGGCGGGAGGCGCTGCCGGGCGCGCCGAGGAACTCCAGCGTGAGGACACCGTCGGCGACGCTCGGTCCGTTCACGGTGAGAGTCGTGAGCGTGGTGGTCGGGGCGTTGTCGCCGCCCGCCGGATTGATCGAGGTGAGAGCGGCACCGGCCACCGTGAACGCCGCGTTGAGGGTCGCGCTGGTGCCGTTGGGGTTGAGGACGCGGACGTCGCGCGGACCTGGGGTGGCACCCGAGCCGACCGTCAGGTGGCGGCGCAGCTGGGTCGCGGTGGTGATCTTGTCGCTGTTCTCCGCAGCGGTGCCCCCCGTCGGGGCACCGACGGTCAGGTCCGTGTCGACACTGCCACCCTTGAGGAGCTGCAGCGTGGACCCGCGGGTGAAGCCCGTGCCCAGCACCGTCACGTCGGCACCGTTGTTGGGCCGCAGGGAGGTGGGGCTGATCGACGCGACGGTCAGCGCGCCGTTCGGGGTGATGGTGAAGCAGCTGGGGCAGCTGTCGGTGCCGCCGCCGCCCGGAGCACCCGGGAACGGCGCCGCGGCGCCCGTCAGGGTGACCTGGTAGGAGCCGACGTCCGCCGGGCCGTCGACGCCAAGGCCGTTGCCCAGGTCGGTGAAGTCGACGCTGGACGTGCCGCTCCGGGACGCCGTGACCGGCAGCTGCGAGCCGGCGATGCTCGCGGTGAAGGTCGCCGCCGGCACGAGCGGCGTGAAGATCGCCTGGGCGCCGTACCGCTGGTCGGCCTCGGTGCTGTTGAAGGTCAGCGTCTGCGTCGTGTTCGTGGCGACGGCGCTCGGGCTGACCGAGAGGCTCCCGGCGAACGCCGACGGTGCGACGACCAGCCCGGCGACGAGGGCGCCACTGGTGGCGAGGGCACCGAACGCGAGGCGGCGGCGTACAGCTGTCTTCATGGGACTCCAGTCCGGGGGCGGCGCAGGGGCGCAGCCACCGTAGGCGGGCGACGTGCAGGTCTCGACTACCTAGACGTGCGAAACACCCACGGGTTCGTCACGCAGCGGCAGGTTCCTCCCGCTTGCGGACTTCTTCGTCGAACTGTCACCCGGCCGAGCAGGTCGCGCAGCGCCCGAAGACCGAGAAGTGACCGACGTCGACGGTGAACCCGCGGATGGTCGCCAGCGCCTCCACGACGGGCCCGACCACCTCGGGCGGGGCCTCGTCGATGGCCCCGCAGTCGCGGCAGACCAGGTGGACGTGGTCGTCGTCGGAGCTGACGGAGTAGGTGGGCGCCCCGTGGCCCAGGTGCGTGTGGCGCACCAGCCCGAGCTCCTCGAGCAGCTCGAGGGTCCGGTAGACGGTGCTGATGTTCACGCCGGTGGCCGTCTCGCGGACCGTCGAGACGATCTCCTCCGGGGTCCCGTGCCCGAGGCTGCCGACCGCCTCGAGGACCAGCTGGCGCTGAGGGGTCAGCCGGTAGCCACGGGCGCGCAGCTGCGCCTGCAGCCCCTTGCCCAGATCGGCCCCGCGGGCCTCCCCCGTGACCGTCCGCCCCATGGTCCGGACACTAGCCTCCGGGCTGTGACCCGACCCGTCCTGGCGCTGCTGGGCGATCCGCCCCGCCTGGTCGATCCGGCGACCCCTGTCCTGCGGGCCGACGACCTCGGCGTCGCCCGCGGCGAGGCCGTCTTCGAGACGCTGCGCATCGCAGGTGGGCGACCGGCCTTCCTCCCGCTGCACCTGGACCGCCTCGACCGCTCGGCCGCCCGGCTGGCCATCGACCTGCCGCACGGCTGGGCCGAGCTCGCCCGCGTGGCGACCGAGGCGTTCGGCAAGGCCGACGGCGTCCTGCGGCTCACCTGCTCGAAGGGCGCGCCCGGCGGCGAGCCCGTCGGCTTCGCGCTGGTGACCCCGGTGCCGGCGGAGACGCTGCGGGCCCGGGCCGACGGCGTCACGGCCGTGACGCTCGCGCTGGGCGTGCCGGCCGGCCTGCGCGCCGACGCGCCCTGGCTGCTCGGTGGCGTGAAGTCCACGTCGTACGCCGTCAACATGGCCTCACTGCGCGCGGCCGACGCCCAGGGGGCGCAGGACGCGGTCTGGGTGAGCAGCGACGGCTTCGTCCTCGAGGCACCGACGGCCACCGTCGCCTGGGTGTCCGGCGGCGTGATCGTCACCCCGCCGGCCGACGAGGTGGGCACCCTGCCCGGGACGACCGCCCACGTGGCGCTGGGGCTGGCCGAGGTGCCGGTCGAGGTGCGGACCGGCACCGTCGAGGAGCTCCGGGCGGCCGACGAGGTCATGCTGCTGTCGAGCGTGCGGGGGGTGGCGCCGGTGGTGCGGCTCGACGGGCGGGCGCTGGCCGTCGGACCGGTGACGGCGCAGTTGCGCGCGGCGTTCGAACGGGCCGTGCTCGAGGACTAGCTGGGGCTGCGTGGCCCGGGGATCCGCTCCATGTCGAGCAGCTCCCGGCTGTGCGGTCCCATGACGAGGTCCAGCAGCAGCGACAGCGGGACCCCCTGAGAGAGCAGCTCCATCGCCGTCGCGGACGGGCTGGGCGGTACGGCGGTCGGTGCCGGGCTCAACGGGGCCTCCAGGACGGGGCGGTGCGGACAAGTCAGAAGATCGACGGGCAACGGGCCCCGCACGACAGCCTTACGGGTGAACGGCCGCCCGTACGCTCCGCCCATGGTCGACCTCGACCCGTCCCCGCCACGGGAGGCCCACCGTCGTGACCTGGTCGTGGTCGCCGTGGTGCAGGTGGTCTGCGTCGTCCTCGTCGCCGCGTGGTTCGCGACCGGACACGCCTCCGCTCCCGACGCCGGGCTGCAGCAGCTCGACGTGCTGTCGCTGCACGAGCGGGTGCCCGGCGTCGAGGCGGTCGGAGGTCGGCCGACCATGGTCGTGGCCGCCTGCGACGGGCGCTTCGACCGCGAGCTGGACGAGGCGTACGGCCTGTACCTGATCGCCGACCCCGTGAAGGTGCGCGCGCTCGCGCTCCCGCTGGCCCTGCGCCCCACCTGCCAGGAGGGCTACGTCCTGCTGGACGCCCAGGGCCAGGTCCGCTACCGGACGTACGACCCCGACTGGCGCGACCACGCCTTCGAGCAGGAGGTCCTGCTCGGCCACCTGGACCACTCCTCGTGAGGCGGGTCGTCGGTCAGGGCCTCGGCGTCGCCGGGATCCTCGCGCTCGAGGTGGCGGTCGCCCTGGCCTACCTCGGCCTCGGCACCTGGTGGCACTGGCTGCTGCACCAGCTCATCGGCTGGGGCGTCGGCCTGTCCACCGCCGCGCTGGTCGCCGCCTTCACCCGCTACCGGGTGCCCGCGGTCCTCGCCCTGCTGCTCGGCCAGCTCGTCTCCATCGCACCCGACCTGCAGTTCCGCTACCTGCGGATGCCGCACGAGGCGTCCATGGACATCTGGCTGGGCCACATCTCCATCCACACCGGCCCGTCCCCGGTGCTCGTGGCGCTGGGCTCGCTGCTGCTCGGCGGCTGGGCCTACACGGCGGCGCAGCTGTCCCGGCGGGGCGCCGCGGTCGTGCTCGGTGTGGGCAGCCTCGCCCTGGTCGCGGCCGCCTGCCTGGTGGCACGCGACCTGCCGTCCTCGCTGCGCGACTACCCCCGGGACACGGCCCGCATCGAATCCCGGTGACAACTCACCGATCCCGTCCTACGATTTCTGCACACTGGAGAGGAGGTGGTCCGCACACTTGAGTACACGTCGGACAAGTGAGGTGGCTGTCCGCTAGGACGCCGTAGCAAGGACCGCTTGCTGGTCTTCACCACGCGCCTTCCTACGGCGTACGGCGAATCCGCAACAGGCACCCGACCCCGAGCCGCCGGCCCGTCCAGCCGGCCCATC
>JBKJQM010000167.1:0-4271 GCA_046594005.1 Mycobacteriales bacterium | reverse complement strand
CCATCACGGTCGGCCCGAGGAACGCGAGCCCGAGCGGGTTGACCGTCGACGGGGCGCTGGCCTTGGCCATCTCCTCGTCGTAGATCGCCTTCATGGTCGGCGTCCCGCCGCGGCCGCCGAACTCGGTGGGCCACTGGATCCCGGCGAAGCCCGCCTGCGCCTTCTTGGTCTCCCACGCGCGGCGCGTCTCGAAGGACTCGTCGTCGCTCTTCTCGGCCCAGAAGGCGGGCTCGCGCATCTCCGTCGGCAGGTTCGTGTCGAGCCAGGCGCGGAGCTCCTTGCGGAAGTCCTCGTCCTGCTCGCTGAAGCGCAGGTCCACGGGGGGCCTCTCTCGAGTGTCGGGATCGTCAAACCGAACGTCGTTCTAGCGCACCAGAGTGGCACGCGCCACAGCAGCCGTGCGCACCGGCCGGGGGCAGACTGCCCGCATGACCGGCACCGACTCCTCCGCACTGCTCGAGCTCGCCGTGGACCTCGCGCGGCGCGCCGGGGCGCTGGCCCTGTCGATGCACGCCGGGCTCGGCGACAGCGACACCAAGTCGTCCCCGACCGACGTGGTCACGGCCGCGGACCGGGCCAGCGAGCAGCTGCTCGTGGACGGCATCCGGGCAGCCCGCCCGGGCGACGGCATCCTCGGGGAGGAGGGGGCCTCCGACGACGGCACCACCGGCGTGCGGTGGGTGGTCGACCCGGTGGACGGCACCGTCAACTACCTCTACGGGTTGCCCCAGTGGGCGGTGTCGATCGGCGTCGAGGTGGACGGCACCACCGAGGTCGGGGTCGTCTTCGACCCGTCGAAGGACGAGCTGTTCACGGGCGTACGAGGCGGCGGGTCGTTCCTGAACGGCGCGCCGCTGCGCTGCACCGACGTGACCTCGCTGAGCCAGTCGCTGGTCGCGACCGGCTTCGGGTACGACGCCCGTCGTCGCGCTGCGCAGGCCCGGCTGCTGCCGACCGTCCTGCCCGCGGTCCGCGACCTGCGGCGGATGGGGGCCGGCGCCCTCGACCTGTGTGCGGTCGCGGCCGGCCGGGTGGACGCCTACTACGAGCAGGGGCTCTCGCCGTGGGACATGTCGGCCGGACTGCTGATCGCGACGGAGGCCGGTGCCCGCGTCGGTGGCCTGCGAGGCGAGGACCCGGGCTACGCCATGGTGGTCGCAGCCTCGCCGGGCGTCTTCGACGACCTGCACGACCTGCTCACGGGCCTCGACGCGGACGCCGATCCGCTGGCATGAAGGCCGCCCTGCTGGCGGGCGCGCTGCTGCTCACCGCGTGCAGCGCCCCGCAGGCCGCCGAGCCGCCGGCCCTGCCGGCTTCGGCCTGGCGCACGTCCGCAGCGCAGCCGATGAGCGTGCTGTCCCCGGAGGTCCGAGACGCGACGTGCCGTCAGGTGGTGCGGCTGTCCGCCGGTGGTGACCGGGTCCGCGTGCGGCTGTCGAACGTGCTGGGGACGGGGCCGCTGCACCTGTCCGGGGTGACCGTCGGGCTGCGGTCCACGGGTGCGGCGGCGCAGCCGGGGTCGTTGCGGCCGCTGACGGTCGCCGGCTCCTCTGCCGTGGTGGTCCCGCCCGGAGCCCAGGTCGTGAGCGACCCCGTCGCTGTCCCGGCTGCCGACGGCGCGGACCTGCTGGTGTCGTTCGCGGTGCAGGGCGCTGCGCGGCTGACCGCTCACCGGTACGGCGCCGCGACCGGCTGGTGCAGCGGCCCGGGCACCGGCGACCTGACGGCCACCGAGGCACCGACCGCCTTCACCGACGGGTCTCGGCAGGGGCTGCTCGTGGAGCGGGTCGACATCGCGGGCCGCCCGGACGCGCCGAAAGGCGTTGTGGTCGCGGGGGACTCGCTCACCGACGCGCCCCTGCTGCCGGAGGCCGGTCCCCGCTGGAGCGAGGTCCTCGCGGCCCGGCTACTCGGGACAGCGGTCGTGAACGCCTCCATCGCCGGCAACCGCGTCGTGCTGGGCAACGGCTACGGCCGTCCCCTGGTGCAGCGGTTCGACGAGGACGTCCTCGGGCTCTCCGGGGTCGGGACCGTGGTCCTGCTGGCCGGCACCAACGACCTGTCCATGGGCATCTCGCCGGAGCGGCTGGAGCGCGAGCTCACCGGTCTGGTCGACCGTGCGCACGTACGGGGCCTTCGGGTCGTCCTCGTCACCGTCCCCCCGGCGACCGAGCGGAGGGCCCGGTCCGTCGCTGCCCGCAGGCGCGTCAACGCCTGGGTGCTGAGGTCGGGGAACGCCGACCTCGTGGTCGACGCCGACGCCCTGCTGCGCGACCCGTCCGGAGCCGAACGCCTGGCGGAGCAGTACGACTCGGGGGACGGGCTGCACCTGTCGCCCGCCGGCCACCGGGCGCTGGGGGAGGCGGTCGCGCGAGCCCTGCGCTAGCCGCGCCGGGCCCGTGCGGCGGTCGCGGCAGCCGCCAGCGCGGCGGCGCCCGCGACCTCCACCGCCGTCTCGACGCCGGTGGCGGCCAGGGTGCCGCGGGGTGACGTGACCGTGGGGCCGGCCGGCTCGACCGGGGCAGGCGTCCCCGTGCCCAGCGCCCGGAGCACCTCCGCGGCGGCGCGCGTGCCGCTGCGGACGGCCCCGTCGATGTAGCCGTTCCAGACGGTCGCCGTCTCGGTGCCCGCCCAGTGCACCCGGCCGACCGGCGTACGGAGCTCGGGGCCGTAGTCGCTCCAGACTCCGGGGGAGAAGAAGCCGGCGTAGCAGCCACGGCTGTACGCCTCCGACGCCCAGGACATCTCGACGTACTGCTCGACGGCGCGGGCCTTCTCGCCGTAGTAGCGGGCGAAGGAGTCGACGACCCCGGCGCGTCGCTCGGCCGCCGACATGCGCAGCGCCCGCCGGCCCTCGCTGCCCTCGATGAAGCCCATCATCACCCCGACCGACCCGTCCGGCGGGCTGTTGTCGAACGTCAGCTTGACCGGCCCGGTGTCGCTGGTGGCCTGCCCGGCGAGGCCGTCCTTGCGCCAGAACGGCTCGTCGTAGACGCACTGCACCTTCAGGACCGTCCCCATCGGCATGCGCTGGGTGAGCTGGTCGCGCAGGGCGGGCATCGCGGGCACCCAGTCGATGCGCGCGCACAGCGTCGGCGGGATCGCGACCACCAGGCGGTCGGCGGTGACGGTGAACCCGTCGCCGGTCACGACCACGCTGCGGCCGCTCTGGTCGACGCGCCGCACCGGGGACGACAGCCGCACCCGGTCGCCGAGGGCCGCCGCCGTACGGATCGCCAGCAGCTGCGAGCCACCGACGACGCGGTCCTGCTGTGCGCCTCCCGCGGTGTTGATGAGCGACTCGATGGAGCCCGCGGCGTGGATGTAGAACAGCGCGTGCAGCAGCGACAGGTCGCGCGGCTGGGCGGAGAACACCGACTCGATGGCCAGGGTCACCAGGTGCCGGCCGCCGGGGGACAGCAGCCCGGTGCCGAAGGTCCCCGGCAGGCCGTTCTCGTCCAGGGCGGTGTCGCCGAAGTCGAGGAACGACTGGACCGTCATGCCGTCCCAGGCGAAAGCCCGCGGCGCCTTCCACGGCTCCTCGAGCGGCACCGTCCTGCACATGGCGTCCAGCTGGGCCAGCGACTTCGCGGCCTCGGCGACCCCGGCGGGGTCGGAGGTGGGGATGCGTCCGGTGTAGGTGCTGCGCTGCACCGGCAGGTCGCTCCGGTAGTCGACGTAGGCGCCGGTGTTGTAGGTCGGAAACGTCCGCAGACCGACCCGACGCCGCACCGCGTCGACGGCGGACTGCCCGCGCACGTCACCCTGCGTCGGGTCCGCGGCCGGCACGTCCTGGGCCGGACCCAGCCACTGGCCGCCGACCTCCACGACGTGGCCGTCGCCGATGGAGCGGTTGAGCAGGCGCCCGCCCACTCGGTCGCGCGCCTCGAGCAGCAGCACGTCGACGCCCTTGTCGACGAGGTCGCGCGCAGCCGTCAGCCCTGCCATGCCGGCGCCGATGACGACGACCTGCGCGCGCAGCGAGCCGGCGGCCGGGGCCGCCCAGGAGGGCTCGGCAGTCAGCGCCGTGGAGGCGCCGAGGGCGGCCGCACCGGTCAGCAGCCCGCGGCGGGTGAGGGTCAGGTCCATCGGAGCCTCCGGAGGGCGGCGAGGAGCAGGAGCAGGACTGCGGCGGCCCACGGACCAGGGGCGCCGGTGGCGGGAAGCGCACGTGACGGCGGGGCAGTGGTCGGGCTGGCGAGCGGCAGCAGGTCCGCGTGCACGGCGGTCTGCAGGTAGCCGTCCTCGATCGGGTCGCCGCTGCCGCCGGC
>JBKJQM010000440.1:0-10319 GCA_046594005.1 Mycobacteriales bacterium | reverse complement strand
CCACCGGTCCGACCTGGTGCGAGGGATCGCCCTGGCGGGCCTGTGCGCCGTCCTGTCCGGGTGCGTGCCCCAGGGCCTGGCCTTCCGGGTCGACGAGCGCCTCACGTTCCGGTCGCCGACCGACCGGTCCACGGTGCGGCTGCCGGTCCGGATCGCCTGGGACATCCGCGACTTCGAGGTGACCGGGCCGGGTGGCGAGCCGCGCGAGGACGCCGGGTACTTCGCCGTCTTCCTGGACTCCACACCCATGCCACCCGGCACGTCGCTGCGCTGGACCGCACGCAAGGACACCCGCTGCCGGGAGGACGCCGGCTGCCCCGACGCCCAGTACCTCGCGGACCGCGGCGTCTACACCACGACGCAGACCGAGCTGCTGCTCGAGCAGCTGCCCCTGCTGGGCGACGAGGGCGATCCGCGGGAGCGGCACCGGGCGACCGTGGTGCTCCTGGACGCCACCGGCACGCGCCGCGGCGAGAGCGCCTTCGAGGTCGCCTTCGACCTGGAGCGGGGGCAGGAGTGACCGTTGCCCGCGACCGGCCGTCGCACCTCGAGGAGGTCCGGGAGGCGGAGCACCTCGTGGACGGCATCGCCGCCACCCGCGACGCCCTGCGCAGCTCGGCGCGCGAAGTGCTCGGCGTCAGCTCCGACCACAGCACGCCGCCGCCGCTCCGCGAGGTGCTGCGCGCCTCGAGCACCGGCCTCTACCCGCTGGCCGCGCTCGGCACCCTGGCCATCGTCGACACCCTGCAGGCATACGCCTTCACGGTCCTCACGCCGGAGATCAGCCGCACCCTCGGCATCAGCGTCGGCGTCATCAGCCTGCTGATCGTCCTGAAGACGCTCGCGCTCGCGGTGGCGCCACTGCCGATCGCGGCGGCCGTGCAGCGCCGCCCGCGCCGGGCGCTGTACTGCCTGCTGGGTGCGGCGCTGTGGGCCGTGTCCACCCTCGCCACCGGCTTCGCCACCGGCACCTTCGTCCTCGCGATGGTGCTGCTGCTGGACGGGATCAGCACCGGCACGACGGCGGTGCTGCACCAGCCGCTCCTCATGGACTCCTACCCACCGACCGCGCGGGTGCGGGTCTTCTCCTACTACCGCGGCTTCGACAGCTTCGGCAACGTCATCGCGCCGCTGCTGGTGGCGCTGCTCGCCGGGGCGCTCGGCTTCACCTGGCGCGGCGTCTTCCTCGTCTTCGGGCTCGTGTGCCTGGCCGCCCTGCCGCTGGCGGTCCGGCTGCGCGACCCGGGCTTCGGGCGCTTCGACACCCAGCTGCTGCGCGCACAGGTCCACGAGGAGGGCGACGAGCTCGCCGAGGACGACGTCGAGCTCGGCTTCTTCGAGATCACGCGCCGGCTGCTGCTCATCCCGACCATCAAGAAGATGCTCGTCGGCTTCGCCGTCTTCGGGATGCTGCTCATCCCGTTCGCGACGTTCCTGTCGTTCTACCTCGACGAGGAGCTCGGCTTCGGACCGGGACAGCGCGGCCTGTTCTTCGCGCTGACGTCCGCGTCGAGCATCGTCGCGCTCGCGCTGTACGGGAAGCGCGGCGAGAAGATGTTCCGTGAGAACCCGGGCAAGGTCGTGGACCGCGCCGGCCTGCAGCTGGCCGTCGGGGTGGTGCTCATCTGCCTGGCGATCGCCTGCCCCTACACGCCCCTGACGCTGCTGCTGTTCACCCTCGCCACCGCCGTCATCGCGATCCTCGGGCCGGCGCTGTCGATCGCGATGCTGTCCATCGTCCCGGCGAAGATGCGACCGCACGCCGCGGCCCTGCAGGGCATCTTCCTCGGTGGGGTCGGCGGCATCGCCGGCGCGCTGCTGCTCGGCGGCGTCCAGGCTCGGTACGGCACGAGCGGCGCCCTGGTCAGCCTGCTCCTGCCCGGCGTGGTCGGCGCGCTGCTCCTGCGCCGGGCGGCGCCCTTCGTGCAGCCCGACATGGACCGCATGATCGACGAGGTCCTGGAGACCGAGCAGATCACGCAGATCCGCAGCTCCGGCGGCCACCTGCCGATGCTGTCCTGCAAGGGCGTCGACTTCTCGTACGGCCAGCTGCAGGTGCTGTTCGACGTCGACTTCACCGTCGACGACGGGGAGATGGTCGCACTGCTCGGCACCAACGGCGCCGGCAAGTCGACCCTGCTGAAGGTCATCAGCGGCATCGGCCTGCCGCAGTCCGGCACCGTCCGCTACCGCGGCCAGGACATCACCTACCTCGACGCCGAGCGGCGCACGCGGCTCGGCATCACGCAGATCCCCGGCGGCCGCGCCGTGTTCGGTCCGCTGACGGTCATGGAGAACCTGCGCTCGTACGGCTATACGCTCGGCAAGGAGCGCAAGAACCTCGACAGCCTCATCGACGAGTGCCTGACCGCGTTCCCGCGCCTGGCCGAGCGGCGGGGGAGCATGGCCTCGCAGCTGTCCGGCGGCGAGCAGCAGATGCTCGGGCTGTCCAAGGCGCTCATCATGCGGCCGCGCGTCCTGGTGATCGACGAGCTGTCCCTCGGGCTGGCGCCGATCATCGTGGGGCAGCTGCTCGAGATGGTCCGGCGCATCAACGCGACCGGTACCGCCGTGGTGCTCGTCGAGCAGTCGGTCAACATCGCGCTGAACCTGGTCGACCACGCCTACTTCATGGAGAAGGGCGAGATGCGCTTCGACGGCCGAGCGGCCGAGCTGCTGGCGCGCGACGACCTGCTCCGCGCAGTGTTCCTCGAGGGCGCGGAGGCGGCAACGTGAGCGGCGTGAGCCTGCCCCCGCTGGCCAACCGGCCGACGCTCAGCCCGACGCTGCTGCGCCGGCTCGGGGCCTCCGCAGCCGGCCTGGTGCTCGCGCTCGTCGTCGCCCGGCTCACCGACTTCGAGACGCCGCTGCCGGTCATCGCCCTTGGCTCGATCATCGGCATCACGTACGGCCTGCTCGCCGTCGGCCTGGTGCTGGTCTACCGCTCGAACCGGATCATCAACTTCGCGCACGGCGAGGTGGGCGCCTTCGCCGCCGCGGTGTTCGGCCTGCTCACGGTGAAGTACGGCCTGCCCTACTACGTCGTGCTCCCGCTCGGACTGGTCGTCGGTGCGGCCACCGGCGCAGCGGCCGAGGTCGGTGTGGTGCGCCGCCTGCGCAACGCCCCGAAGCTCATGAGCATCGTCGCGACCCTCGGGGTCGGCCAGTTCCTGGTCCTCTTCGGCCTCGTGCTCAACAGCCAGGCCGGCGCCGGTTCGCTGTTCCCGCAGCCCCCCGGGCTGCCCGACTTCGAGATCGGCGCGCTTCGCGTCACCCAGGCCTACAGCGGCATGCTGCTGTTCGGTCCCGTCGTGGTCGTGCTGCTGGTGGTCTTCCTGAAGTACAGCCGCTTCGGCCTGGCCATCCGCTCCGCTGCGGCCAACCCGGAGGCCGCGCGGATGGCAGGCATCCCGGCAGCACGCATGTCCGCGCTGGCGTGGGCGCTGGCCGGAGCGCTGTCCGCGTTCACCGCGATCCTCACCGCGCCGACCCGCGGCATCACCTCGGGTGAGTCGTTCGGCCCCGGGCTCCTGCTGCGCGCCCTCGCCGCCGCCGTGCTGGCCAGGATGAACAGCCTGCCGATCGCCCTCGCCGGGGGGCTCGCGCTCGGTGTCCTCGAGCAGCTCCTGCTCTGGAACCGCCCGCAGTCCGGGCTCGTCGAGGTGGTGCTGTTCGTCATCATCCTGCTGACCCTGCTGCTGCAGAAGCAGCGCGGCGGTCGCGACGAGGAGAAGGGCAGCTGGGCCACCGTGCAGGCGCTGCGGCCGATCCCGGAGGCGCTCAGGAAGCTGTGGCTCGTCCGCAACCTCGGGGTGCTGACCGGCTGCGCCGCGCTCGCCGTCGCCGCCGTGCTGCCGCTGTTCCTCAGCAACTCCGCCTCGATCACGATGGTCTCGATCATGGGCTTCGCGATCATCGGACTCTCGGTCGGCATCGTCACCGGTCTGGGCGGCCAGCTGTCGCTCGGGCAGTTCGGCATCGCGGCCGTGGGCGCCTGGGTGTCCTACGAGGTGTCCAGCCGCATCGGCCACTTCGAGCTGTCCTTCCTCTACGCCGGGCTCGCCGGCGCCGTCGCCTCGCTCGTGATCGGGCTGCCCGCGCTCAGGCTGCGCGGGCTGTTCCTCACCGTCACCACGCTGTCCTTCGCGCTGGTCATGCCCGCCTTCCTGCTGCAGCGGGACTTCGTGCTCGGCGACGGGGTGGACCCCGGCCGGCCGGTCATCGGCGACACCCCGCTCGACACCGGCCGGCTGTACTACGTCTTCGCGCTGCCCGTGCTGGTGCTCGCGGTGCTGCTCGCGCGAAACGTGCGGGAAGGCGGCTTCGGCCGACTGCTGACCGCGGTCCGCGACAACGAGGAGGCGGCTCGCGCCTTCACCGTCCGCGCGTCGCTGGTGAAGACGCAGGGATTCCTGCTCGCCGGCTTCTTCGCCGGCGTCGGCGGCGCGCTCTACGGCCACGCGCTCTCGCGGATCGGCTCGTCGAGCTTCCCCACCAGCTACAGCATCGCGGTCGTGGTGATGACCGTCATCGGCGGGCTGTCGCTGCTGTGCGGACCGATCATCGGCGCGCTGTTCATCATCGGCATCCCGGCCTTCGCGCCGCTCGACAACGCCGGTCTCGCCGCCAGCGCCCTGGGGCAGCTGCTCATCATCCTGTACCTGCCGGCTGGGCTGGGTGGTCTCGCCGAGCCCGTCCGCGACCGGATCGTGAGGTGGCTGGGCAGCCGCGCCGGCATCGACGTCGCGGCGGCGTACGACGACGTGCCCACCGCTGCCGGGTCCACCGGGAGCACCCGCGTGCGCGACCGCACGGCACCCGTGCGCGCGCCGGAGCGGCTGCGCCCGCCCGGTTCGGTGCTGCTCGAGGCGCAGGGCCTGGTCAAGAGCTTCGGCGGCGTACGGGCGGTCCGCGGCGTGAGCATCGACGTGCGCGCCGGGGAGACCGTCGGGCTGATCGGGCCGAACGGTGCGGGCAAGACGACGACCTTCGAGCTGCTCGGCGGCTTCACCAGGCCCGACGCCGGACGCGTGCTGTTCGAGGCCCAGGACGTCAGCAGCTTCGGCCCCGAGGCGCGGGGGCGGCTCGGCATGATCCGGTCGTTCCAGGACGCCGGGCTGTTCCCGACGCTGACCGTGCAGGAGACGGTCCGCCTCGCGCTGGAGCGGCTGTACCCGACCCGCTTCTTCTCGTCGGTCGCCGGCCTGTCCGGCAACGAGCGCGACAGGGGCCGGCTGGTCGACGAGCTGCTCGCCTTCATGGGCTTGGAGAGCTACCGCACGTCGCAGATCCAGCAGCTGTCCACCGGCACCCGGCGCATCACCGAGATCGCCTGTCTCGTAGCGCTTCAGCCGACGCTGCTGCTGCTCGACGAGCCCAGCTCGGGCATCGCGCAGCGAGAGACCGAGGCTCTGGGCCAGCTGCTCGTCGACCTCAAGGACCAGCTGCAGCTCTCGCTGCTCATCATCGAGCACGACATCCCGCTGGTGATGAAGCTGTGTGACCGGGTCGTCGCGATGGCCGACGGCAGCGTCATCGCCGCCGGCACGCCTGAGCAGATCCGCAACGACCCCGCGGTGATCGAGGCCTACCTGGGCGGCGACATCTCCGCGATCGAGCGGTCGGACAGCGCGCCCGCGCAGCGACCCCGGCTGCCCGCGCTGCCCGAGCAGGTACTGGTGGGGGCGGGTGCCGCTCGGCAGGAGCTGGTCCTGCCCGGGATCGGGCCGGGACGGACCGGTCGGCTCCTGGAGGCGTTCGGCAGCGTGGACGCCCTCCGCAGCGCCAGCGTCGACGACATCGCGGCGCTGCCGGGCTTCGGCCGCGGTACCGCCCAGCGGGTGCTGGAGGCGCTGCGGTGACCGCGCCCCCCGCGCCGGCGCAGACGGGAACGGCCCCGGTCCTGCTCAGCGCCGTGGTGGACGCGCTGGGTCCCGGACTGGTCCGGCTGGTCATCGCCCCGCTCGGGCTGGACGTGCCGGTCGGCGAGGTGGTCGTGCACGACCCGCTCACCGAGCCGAGCCCCGGACCCTCCGACCTGCTGCTGGCCGTCGGCGTGGACCCGCACCGGCCCAGCGCGGTCGACGTCATCACGGCCTGCGGCACGCGCGGCGCGTGCGGGGTCGTGCTGAGGGACGACGGCGAGCTCCCCGCCGGTCTCGTCGCTGCCGCCGAGACCTCCGGCGTCGCCCTGCTGGTCGCTCCGCTGGGAGCGGCGTGGGGCCAGCTGCACACGCTGCTGCGCACGGCCCGATCGGTCAGCGCCCCCCGGGGACGCGGCACGCTCGGGGCGCCGGTCGGTGACCTGTTCGGCCTGGCCGACGCGCTGGCGTCCGCGGTCGGCGGAGCGGTGAGCATCGAGGACGAGCGGTCCGCCGTCCTCGCCTACTCCACGGGCCCGCACCCCACCGACGAGGCGCGCCGGGCGGCCATCCTCGGCCGCCGTGTGCCTGAGGCGTGGCGCGCCCTGCTCGACGACATGGGGGTCTTCCGCCGCATCACCACCACCGACGAGGTGGTCGAGGTCGACCCGCTCGACCAGCTCGCCAGCTCCCCGCGCCTGGTGGTCGGCGTGCGCGCCGGCGGAGAGGCTCTCGGCTCCATCTGGGCGCAGCAGGGCGACCGCCCCTTCGGGCCGGAGGCGGCGCAGGCGATGCGCGAGGCCTCCTCGCTCGCGGCGCTGCACCTGCTGCGCGCGCGCTCCGGCGAGGACCTCGAACGGCGCCGCTCCGGGGACCAGCTGCGGGCGGTCCTCGAAGGCCGGCTGCCCGCGACGCTGCTCGCCGAGACACTCCAGGCGCGCGCCGACGGACCGGTCGTGCTGCTCGCCCTTCAGCCCGTCGGGGACGACGGCACCGAGAACGCCGTGCTCGCCGACCGGGTCGCGGACTTCGTCGTCTTCAGCTGTGCGGCCTTCCGCCGCCGCGCGGTCGCCGCCGGCATGGGCCGCACCTCCTACGCCGTGCTCACCGGCCGCACCGGCGGGGCCGACGAGGCCCGCCAGCTCGCCGCCGAGCTCGCCGCCCGCGTGTCGTCCGGTCTGCGCACGGCGGTGCGCTGCGTGGTCGCCGACCGCACGGACGGGCTCGCCCACCTGGTCGAGCTGCACGCCGACGCCGAGCTCGCCCTGCGGGTCCAGGCCGCGCGCGGCTCCTGCGAGGCGGTGCACGTCGACGACGTGCGCGCCGCCTCGGTGCTCGTGCAGCTGCGCGACCTGGCCGCCGAACGACCGGGCCTGCTCGCCGGCACCGTGCGGCTCCTGGAGGCGAGCGACCGCGACCGCGCCACGACCTACGTCCCGACGCTGCGCGCGTTCCTCGACGCCTTCGGCGACGTGCGGGTCGCCGCGGACGCCGTCGGCGTCCACCCCAACACCTTCCGCTACCGGCTGCGTCGCCTCGGCGAGCTGGTGGGGCTCGACCTCGACGACCCCGAGCAGCGGCTCGTGGCCCAGCTCCAGCTGCACCTGATCGTGCGATGACCCGACCCCGACCCGAGGAGGACGAGATGACCACCGTCGACGCCGCACCCGAGCTCGTCGAAGGCGGTCCGCGCGGCCGGGGGTCGGGCGGTCTGGCCGGGCGGCTGCCGGCGCTGCGCCCGCTCTCGCCGGTGCCCACCTACATCGGCATCGCTGTGTCGGCGATCGGCTTCGTGCTGGTCCTGTTCGCCTGGGGGCAGAGCGCCGGTGAGACCAACGTCGCGCTGCAGATCCCGTACCTGATCTCCGGCGGGATGGTCGGCCTCGGGCTGATCATGGTGGGCGTGACCGTCGTCAACGTCGCCGCCAAGCGGCGCGACTCCCTGCTGCGCGAACAGCAGAACGAGCTGTTGGCCAGCGCCCTGCGCGAGCTGAGCGCCGCCCTGGACCCGGACCGCCGGTGATCGAGCTGTGGAGGGTCCTTCGGGACCCGCGCGTCGCGACGACGCTGGTGCTGGCAGCGGTCGTGCTGTCCGGCTTCGGCCTGCTGGTGCTGGGCTACCGCGGGGCCGCCGCCCTGCTGTTCGTGCCCTTCCAGGTGCCGTACCTCGTCAGCGGCGCGGTGGTCGGGCTCGCCCTCGTCGGCGCCGCCCTCGCGCTGCTGATCGTGCACCTCGACCGCACCGAGGCTGCGGAGGGGCGACGCGCCGTCATCGGGCTGCAGCGCGACGTGCTGCGCCTGCTGGCCGTCGCCCCGCAGGCCCGCGAGCGTCGGCGTTGACCGACGCGATGCTCGACGAGCTCGAGGCACTGGTCTGCCTCGAGTCACCGTCCGCGGATGACGCCGCGACGCAGGCCGCCGCCCGGCTCGTGGACGACCTGCTCCTGCAGCACCTCGGCAGCCGCGGTACGTGGATCGCGGAGGGCGGGCGCGGGCACCTGCTCTGGTCCGGCGGCGGCGAGACCCGGGTCGTGCTCGTCGGTCATGTCGACACCGTGTGGCCACTCGGCACCACAGCCCGCTGGCCCTTCACCGTCACCGACGGGAGGGCGAGCGGACCGGGCGCGTTCGACATGAAAGCCGGCCTGGTGCAGGGCATCCACGCCCTGCGCGAGCTGGACGACCTGACCGGTGTGCGCTTCCTCGTGACCACGGACGAGGAGGTCGGCTCTCCCACCTCACGCGCGCTCATCGAGCAGACAGCCTCGGGTGCGCGTGCCGCGCTGGTGCTCGAGCCGTCGGCGGCTGCGGCGCTGAAGTCCGCCCGCAAGGGCGTCTCGCTGTACGAGCTGGTCGTCCACGGGCGTGCGTCGCACGCGGGTCTTGAGCCGGAGAAGGGAGTCAACGCAGCCGTGGAGCTCGCGCACCAGGTGCTCGCCGTCCTGGCCGTGGCGGAGCCGGACCTGGGCACCACGGTCACGCCGACGCTGCTCTCCGCCGGGACGACCACCAACACGGTGCCCGCTCAGGCCCGGATCGCGCTCGATGTGCGCGCCGCCGAGCCGCAGGAGCAGTCACGCGTCGACGCCGCCCTGCGCGCGCTGAGCGCACAGCTGCCGGGTGCGACCCTCGAGCTGCTCGGCGGCATCAACAGGCCGCCGCTGCCCGCGTCGTCGTCGGTCCACCTCGTGGAGCAGGCGAGGCGCATCGCGCAGGAGCTGGGCCTGCCGCCGCTGCAGGACGTCGCGGTGGGCGGCGGCTCCGACGGCAACTTCACCGCAGGCGTCGGCGTCCCGACGCTCGACGGGCTCGGCGCCGTCGGCGACGGTGCGCACGCCGAGGGCGAGCACGTCCTGGTGGACGCGATGCCGCAGCGGTCCGCCCTCGTCCGGGAGCTCGTGCGCGAGCTGCTGGGCTGAGCGGCGCTACACCGTCAGTCCGGCGGGCGCAGCGGCTCCTCGGCTCAAGCCGGTGACCCGCGGCCGCATCACGTGGATGCTGCTGTCACAGCGGAGGGGCGGACTGCAGGCGGTGCAGCCGCTGCTGCCGGCTGACCGCCAGCCCGGAGCGGCAGTGCTCGCGCTGTTCGGGCCGCAGCGCGAGCGCATGCACGTCACGGCGGCGCCGCGCAGGAGTCGCGGCTGACCCTCAGCCGGCGGGTGGCTCGTCGCCGTCGGGCCTCAGCCCGTACCCCTTGCGGGCGAGGTCGTGCTCCTGGACGCGTCCGAGGAACATCCCCGCGAACAGCGCCATGCTGGCGGCGAAGCGCCCGAGGCTGTCGTCCCAGTAGGACGCGACGTACCAGAGCACGGTGAACAGCCCGAAGCCGGCGCCGAGGCGCAGCGCCGTCCTCCTGCGCAGGTGTGCCGCACGCCGGCCGAAGGCGCGGTCGTCCAGATCACGCAGCTTCCGGCTGAGGTCCACCGTTCCATCTTCGGCGCGCAGTCCGCGTCACCTGCTGCGCCGCTGGTCCGGGGAGCTCAGCCCGGCCTGCAACCGCCGTACGGGCCCGATCAGGGCGGCTCGGTCCGGAGCAGGTGCCTGAGCAGGAGGCCGACCAGCGCGCCCCCGCACGCCCCGAGGACAGCGGCCAACGGCAGGAGCACGACGACGGCGTCGCCACCCTCGTAGTCGCCGACGTTCTTGACGAGGACCAGTGCCACCAGGAGCACCGCACCCCCGACTGCCGTGCGGCGCACCGTGTGATCAGCGCGCTCCGTCATGGCGCGCGACGGTACTGCTGGCGGTCGCGGCGCGCGACGACACGTCTTCACCAGGAGCACGTCGGCGGCGTTCAGCCCTGTCGTGGTCCGCGCTCTCGCGCCGGTGCCGGTCACGTCTGTGGTCGGTCGGTCCAGCCGTTGCTGTTGAGCCATCGTCCGCCGCGTAGTCGCAGGGTCTTGCCGCCGGTGTGCAGGTCGTGGTGGTGGGTGTCGCAGACCAGGACGGTGTCCGACA
>JBKJQM010000299.1:0-6682 GCA_046594005.1 Mycobacteriales bacterium | reverse complement strand
AGGCGTGTCGCCGCGACGCGTGCGGGAGCCGTCAGAGGAAGGAGCGGTCGGCGCGGCGGCGCTGGAGAGCCAGCGCCGCCACGACGCCGCCCGCGAGCGCGCCCGCTCCGGCCGCCGCGGGCACGCCGACCTTGGCCGCCTTGCGGCCGGTGCGGAAGTCCCGGACCTCCCAGCCGCGCGCGCGGGCCTCGATCCGCAGCGCGGTGTCCGGGTTGACCGCCACGGCGTGGCCCACCGCCGACAGCATCGGCACGTCGTTGCTGGAGTCGCTGTAGGCGGTGCAGCGCGACAGGTCCAGCCCCTCGCGCTCGGCCAGCGCGCGTACGGCCTCCGCCTTGGCCGGCCCGTGCAGCGGCTCGCCCACCAGACGTCCGGTGTAGAGGCCGTCCTCCACCTCGCTGACAGTCCCCAGGGCGCCGGTCAGGCCGAGGCGGGCGGCGATGATGCGGGCCAGCTCGACGGGGGTGGCCGTGACCAGCCAGACGCGCTGCCCGGCGTCCAGGTGCTGCTGGGCCAGGGCCCGGGTGCCGGACCAGATCCGGCGCTCCATGAGCTCGTCGTAGATCTCCTCGCCGTACGCCACGATCTGCCCGACGGACTTGCCGGCCACCAGGCCGAGGGCCTTGTCGCGGGCCTCGGCGACGGCTTCGAGGTCCTCCTTGCCACGCACCCGGAACTGCAGCTGCTGCCAGCCGAAGCGCAGCAGGTCCGACGTCGTGATCAGGCCGCGGCCGGCCATGCCCTTGCCGAAGAAGTAGATCGAGGCGCCGCGGATCATCGTGTTGTCGACGTCGAAGAAGGCCGCCGCGGTCGGGTCCGGTGCGACCGCGAGGCTGTCCTCGACCTCCGCCGCGGCCGCGGACGCTGCTCCGGCCAGCACCGCCCGTACGCCGGCGTCGCCGCTCCGGGTCCTGCGCGGCATGCGGGGCACGTGTCCTCCTGGGCGGTTCGGGCGTGATCGTCGCCGAGCCTAGACCGCGTGCGCAGACGACGGAGCGCCCCCGCCGGCGTGCAGCGGGGGCGCTCCGGGCAGCGCGTGCGGCTACGCCGCGGCGGCCGTACGGCGGCGGCGCAGCAGGGCCGCGCCAGCCAGCAGGACCAGGCCGGCTCCGCCGAGCAGGGCGCCGTCGGCACCGGTGCGCGGGAGGTCTCCGGCCGGCGTCTCGAGGACGTCCTGTGCGCGGACGACGACCGCGGTCGGCACGACCTGCAGCTCGACGAGCGGCCCGCCGATGCCGAGCGGGCCGGCGAGGGCGGCGGGCAGCGTCACGGACAGACCGACGCCGCGGGTGGCGGCGGCGGCGCAGGCGCCGTTGGCGGTCGCCAGGGTGCCGGTCAGGGTCGGCTCGAGCGTCGTCGGGCAGGTGGAGATGGCCTTCGCGTCCGCGGAGTCGTCGAGCGTGAAGAGCGTGATGCCGACCGGGGCGAGCGCGGCGTTGAGCGTGTCGAACAGCGCGTCGAAGACCGTCTCCAGCTCGGCGGGCAGCGCCCCCTCGCCGACGAAGCTGTCGCGGATGCCCGCGATCGTGGTCCGGACCTGCAGGAACGGGTCGACGGTGCCGCCCTGGAGCTCGGCGACCGTGCTGTCGACCGTGGCCTTGGCGGTGCCGGGCGTGCCTGCGGTCGAGGCGGTGGAGGTCGTCCGGAGGACCTGCGCGTTCGCGAACGGCGTCTGGCCGAGCAGCGTCAGGCCGGCGATCGAGCTGGTCGCGACCGCCTTGACCGAGCCGGCGGTGCTCGTGATGTCCTGCGTGCTGGTGATCAGACCGGTGCCGAGGACGCCGCTGTCCCCGGTGAGCGACGCGAGCGCTCCCTGCAGCGCGGTGTTGAGCTGGGCGATCGTCGTGGCCAGGCCGCAGATGGCGCCGAGCGTCGTGGTGTCGAGGACGGCGCCCACCGGGACGGGGATGGGGAGCGCACCGAGGGCGTCGCCCAGCGGGCCGGTGACCGGCGTGAGGGCGCCGACGGCGGCGGTGAGGCCTGCGCAGAGCTGGTCGACCGGGACCCCGGCCTGCGCGGCGACGGTGGTCAGGATCTGGTCCACGCCGGCGGCGAGCGGCCCGGTCAGCGGCGCCAGCGCGCCCGCGAGCGCGTCGGGCAGCCCGACGCCGAGGTTCGCGACGGCCGCGTCGGCCGTGCTCGTCGGAGCTGCGGAGACCTTCGCGCTGGACGGCAGCAGCTCGACCTTGAGCAGGTCGGCCAGCGGCGTCCCGGCCAGCCCGTCGGCGATCGCGCCCGCCGGGTTGCTGCTCGACGCGAGCGGCGTCGGGAGCATCGCCGAGGAGCTGCCGGAGTCGAGCGCCTGACCACCGAGGCTGCCGCGTACGACGGTCGCGTCGGCCGTGGCCGTCGTGCGGGTGCTCCGGCCGACCGTGCCCGTCACCGGGTCGATCTCCAGGACGACCTTCGTGGCGGCGCCGCCGGGCAGGTTCAGGGTGAGCCGCAGCGCGGTCCCCGTCGCCGCGCCCACCACGTCCGTGGTGGTGGCGGCCGAGGCCAGCGGTGCAGCGGTGAGCAGCAGGCTCGAGGTGGCACCGAGCACGAGAGCCCCTCGGGCTGCCGAGCGGAGACGGGTGGAGCGGGCCATGCGGGTCCTCCGTGGGGGGCGGGGGCGCGCGACGTCGGGCCTGCGCCGGGGGGCGCGGGCCGGGTGCCGGGTGCAGGGGTTGCCCTGGGACGTCATCGCGGCAGGTGACCCTCCCACAGCGGAGCGTGAGCGGCGCCGGAATCCCCGGACGCGCCGGAGCGCCCCCGCCAGGCTCGGCGGGGGCGCTCCGGTGTGGTGCGTGGGGCTACTGCGGCAGCGCGGCGCGGCGACGGCGGGCCATGAGGGCGACGCCGACGAGCACGGTGGCCACGGCGCCCGTGAGCGGGAGCTCGCCGCCGGTGCGCGGCAGGCTGACCGGCGCCTGGGGGCTGATCACGGTCGAGGTGATCGACTGCGCCTTGACCTTGGCCTCGGCGGGCACGAAGCCGATGCGCAGCAGCGGGGCCGCCGGGTTGCGCAGCGGGTCGAGCACCAGGGCGGCCGCCTCGACGGTCGCGGAGGACTCGTCGGCGCTGGCCGACTTCGAGGTCTTGGCCTGGAGCGGGGTCTGCAGGCCGAGCGTCTCGGCGAGCAGGCCGGTGACCTGGGCGAGGGCGCCGTTGACGGTGCCGAGGACGTCGGCCGGCAGGGCCGAGCCGACCTGGCCGCCGAGCAGGGCCTCCAGCTTGTCGGTCAGGGTGACCGAGAGCAGGTCGCCGACGTTGGCCTTGAGCAGCGTGGCGGTCGCGTCCGAGCTGGACGCGGACGGGCCGAGGCTCGCGACGGCGCGCGACTCGATGCCGTCCACGTGGATGAGCCCGCCCAGGACGTCCACGCCGACCAGCTTGTTGGCGGCCTCGGAGGTGACGGTCTGGCCGAGGCGGGTGACCTTCTGCGTGGTCTGGAGCAGACCGACGTCGAGCAGCGCGTCGGCGTCGGACAGCGAGCTCACCTGGCCGGTGAGGTCGGCGAGCAGCTCGTTGATGGCGTCGGTGACGAGCTGGACGGCCTGGCGCACGGCGTCGGTGACCGGCGCGGTGGCGTCGCTGGTGACGTCGTCGAGGGCGTCGAGCGCGGTGTTGAGGACACCGGTGACCGTCGTGGTGACCGGGGCGACCGGGGAGCCGCCGGCGGCGGTGCCGGAGCCGGCGGTGCCGGAGCCGGCGGTGGAGGTGCCGGCGGCCGCGCCGAGCGCGTTCTGCAGCGCGGCCTGGACCGGGGCGAGCACCGCGCCGAGGGCGCCGCCGCCCTTGAGCTGGAGCGAGGCGATGCTGCTCGAGTTGCTGGAGAGCAGGCCGTCACCGGTCGGCGCGGCGACGTTCGACACGGCGTGCAGGACGCCGCCCGTCAGGCCGAGCGGGTTGTCCGGCAGCTTGAGCAGGGAGTACTCCGCAGCCGGCTTGGCGAGCGTGGTCTGCGCGCTGCCGCCGAGCAGGTCCTGGATGAGCGGGACGTTGCCGCTCTGGCCGATGAACGCGTTGCCGAGCGCGGCGACGGTGTCGCCGGTGCGGGCCGCGCCGTTCGCCAGGACGATGTCCTGGACGATCTTCTGCGGGAGGACGCCGGGGACGCCGGCGGGGAGGTTGATCTCCAGGCGGAGCACCGCACCGCCGCCGGTCGCGTCGAAGACGCGCTCGGTGGTGGTGGCGGCGGAGGCCGGAGCCGTGCCGGAGGCGACGACGAGCGTGCCGGTCGCCAGGGCCAGTGCCGTGAAGCGGGCCATCGAGGTGCGAGTCATGGGAGTTCCTTCCGAGTCCTGCGGTGAGTGCGGGCTGTTGTGCCGGACGAGCCGCTGGAGCCGGACATCGAGCCCCCCCGTCGCGATCGCCTTGCCACATGAACGACGGGTGCGGGGGGCGGTGACGGCGTTTCGGGAACGAAATCGCCAGATCAGCCGTACGGCCCAGGCAGAACCGGACACCCGGGCAGGAACGTGCGGGAACCCGGTACGGGACGGCCCTGCGCGGGCGCCCGTTCGCGGGAGGTTCGTGGACCGCCGGGATCTGGTTCAGTGCGCGGCTGGTCCTGGGCGCGGTGCGGTCGAGCCGGTCGGCTCAGCTGCCGGTGGCCCCGGCGGGGGGCGCGGGAGCGGGCACGGGCGTGGGCACCGGGGTGGGCACCGGGGTGCGTACCGGGGTGGCCACGCTGCGGAGGCCCGCGCCGGGCACGCGCCCGGGCAGCAGCGGGTCGATGAGCGGCGCGAGCGGGCCCAGCGACGCCACGATGCTCGTCAGCGGCTCCGGCAGCGGGGCCGGCAAAGTCGGCAGCGGGAGCGGCGGGACGGGGACCGGCACCGGCACGGGCACCGGCAGGGTCCCGCTGCTCGGGGACGGCGCGGGGGCCGGCGAGCTGCCGGGCGCGGAGGTCTGCGCGGGGGCCGGCTGCGGGTCGGCCGGCGTCGCGGAGCCGGACGGCTCACCGGGGCCGGGGGCGACCGGCTCGGCGCTCGCCTGCGGCGCGGGCGCCGGCAGCGGCTGCTGGCAGGAGCAGGGCGCGGTCCCCGGCGTGGGGTCGGCGGGAGCTCCGGGCACGAGCACGCCCGGAGTCGGGGCGGAGGTCGTCGGGTCGCAGGCGGGGCCACAGGTGCCCAGGCCCAGCAGCTCGTCGGCGTCCTCGCTCACGCCGGTCAGCAGGGCCAGGGACACCCGGGCGCGGTCACGGCTCGCCGGAGGGAGCGCGGGCAGCAGCTCGGTGAGGCCCTCGCTCTGCCGGGTGGCGAAGCGGGCGAGCGCCTGCAGCGGCTCGGGAGCGCGGGAGTCGCGGTAGGCGGCGGTCAGCAGCTGCGTTCCCTCGCGGGTCTCGGAGTCCATGTCGGCCAGCGTCCGGCGGACCCGCTCGGCGACGGCCGGGCCGAGGGCCGAGCCGGCCGCGACCGGCGACGAGGCCGAGGAGAGCACGACGCCGTCGAGGCCGGCGGACAGCGCGGACGACGACAGGGCGTCTCGGCCGAGGGTCAGCGCGCGCACCTCCCGCAGGCGGGTGGCGGCGAAGTCCAGATGGCGGTTCCCGCGCTCGAGGTCGCCGTCCGCGGTGCGCAGCTGGAAGGCCTCCGTCGTCCGCTTGACGCCGTAGAAGGGGTCGCCCGGCAGCGACTGAGAGCCGGCCACGGCGACGCCGGAGACGGCCACGACGGAGGCCAGGGCGCCGGCGGCGACGCCGGCCGTGCGACCGCCGCGGCGGGTGGTCGTCCAGGACACGGCCGCGGAGAGCGACGTGCTGCGGGCGGGAGCGCCGGCCGGGGCGACGGACTGGACGGCCGCGACCGCGAGGAGTCGGGTCCGCAGCGCCGCCTTGAACTCCGCGCGCGGTGCGAGGGCGGGTGCGAACGCCTGCCCGGCGGCGCGCAGGCGGGCAGCCAGCACGACGCTGGGGACCGCGAGCGTCGCCGCGCCGCCGCCGTCGAGCAGGCGAGCGAGCTCGTCGGCGCGGGACCGGGTGCCGAAGGGGCTCACGACCGCACCTCCTCTGGCTCGTCGTCGCGGGTCGTCACCGGGGCCAACGAGGCGTCGAGGCCACCGGTGACGGGGTCCGGACAGGAATGACTCGATGTGACCAGAGGCTCACTCAGACGGGCCATCACAGCTCCACCCCCTCGGGCAGGAGCCGGCCCAGGGCGCGGATTGCGCGGTACTGCAGCGCCTTGATCGCGCCGTCGTTCTTGCCCATGGCCTGGGCGGTCTCGGCCACTGACATGCCCTGCAGGAAGCGCAGGACGATGCACTCCTGCTGCTCGGGGTTGAGCTGCTTCACGGCCTCGAGCAGCACCTTGTTCTGCATCGCCTCGAGCACGGCGTTCTCGGGGCCGTCCTCGGTGAGCGTCGCGCCGGACTCCGAGACGTCGTCGGTCGTCATCTCGAGCCGGTAGCGGCTGCTCTTGTAGTGGTCGGCGATGAGGTTGCGGGCGATCGTCACGAACCAGGCGCCCACGTCGCGGCCCTGCCAGGTGAACGACGAGATGCGGCGCAGCGCGCGCAGGAAGGTCTCGCTGGTCAGGTCCTCGGCCAGCTGAGCGGAGCCGACGCGGTAGTAGACGAAGCGGTAGACGCCGTCGACGTACTTGTCGTAGAGCTCGCCGAAGGCCTCGGCGTCACCGGCCTGCGCGCGCTGGACCAGGCCGAGCGCGACGGCGGACTCGCCCTCGGCGGGTGCGTGGAC
>JBKJQM010000181.1:0-7911 GCA_046594005.1 Mycobacteriales bacterium | reverse complement strand
CTGGTCGACTACAACCGCGCCGGCATCCCCCTGGTGGAGATCGTCACCAAGCCCGTCACCGGCACCGGTGCGCGCCCTGCCGAGGTCGCCAAGGCGTACGTCACCGAGCTGCGCGACGTGCTGCGCGGCCTCGGCGTCTCCGACGTCCGCATGGAGCAGGGGTCGCTGCGCTGCGACGTGAACGTCTCGCTGAACCTGCCTGGCCAGGAGTGGGGCACCCGCTCGGAGACCAAGAACGTCAACTCGCTGCGCTCCGTCGAGCGGGCGGTCCGGTCCGAGGTCGAGCGACAGGCCCACCGCCTGCGGG
Source organism: Mycobacteriales bacterium (assembly GCA_046594005.1). Classification (GTDB taxonomy): domain Bacteria; phylum Actinomycetota; class Actinomycetes; order Mycobacteriales; family SCTD01; genus SCTD01. The sequence continues at coordinate 7,604 of JBKJQM010000181.1, read as the reverse complement.
GCGGCGAGCGGATCGTGCAGGAGACGCGTCACTTCCACGAGGACACCGGCCTGTCGACGTCCGGCCGCTCCAAGGAGGAGGCCACGGACTACCGCTACTTCCCGGAGCCCGACCTGGTGCCGGTGGCACCGGACGCCGCATGGGTGGCGTCGCTCAAGGACGCGCTGCCCGAGGCGCCCTCCGTACGACGCAAGAAGCTGACGAACGAGCTCGGCCTGTCCGCCCTCGACAGCGAGGCCATGGTCAACGCCGGCGTCCTGGACCTGGTCCTGGCCACCGTCGAGGCGGGCGCGCCCGCTGCCGAGGCCCGCAACTGGTGGCTCGGCCACCTGGCCCAGGCCGCCAACGCGCGCGGCGTCGACGCGGCTGAGCTGCCGATCGACGCGCCCGCGGTCGCCCGCGTCGTGGCACTGGTCACCGAAGGCGCGCTGACCGCCGGCCTGGCCAGGCAGGTCGTGGACGGCGTGCTGTCCGGCGAGGGCTCGCCGGACGAGGTCGTCACCGCGCGCGGCCTCGCGGTCGTGTCCGACGAGGGAGCCCTGACCGAGGCGGTCGACGCGGCCATCGCGGCGCAGCCGGGCACCGCCGACAAGATCCGCGGCGGCAAGGTGCAGGCCGTCGGCGCGCTGGTCGGGGCGGTCATGAAGGCCACCCGCGGGCAGGCCGATGCGAGCGTCGTGCGCCGCCTGCTGTTCGAGCGCCTCGGCGTCGCCGAGTAGCCAAGCCGCCCGCAGCTCAGCCGGCGCTGCGGCGCCGGAGCACCGTGGCGCGGACCGGCTCGGCGGCCTGTGCCTCCCGGGCGCCGGCTGCGGGCAGCGTGAGCGTCGCGCACTCCTCGCCGAGCGCCTCGGCCCTGAGCTGCGCGCGGTGCCGCCGACGGGCCAGCAGGATCGCGTTCAGCTCGGCGCCCGAGAGCAGGGCCACGCACAGCAGGTAGAACCACGTCATCAGGATCAGGCCGCCACCGAGCGCCCCGAACACGGGCGAGGCCGTGACGACGGTGTTCAGGTAGACGTTCAGGCCGTACGACGCCGCCAGCCAGAGCAGCGCCGTGAGCAGCCCGCCCGGCAGGTCGTAGCGCCACTTGGAGCGCCGCGCGGGTGTGAGGTGGTCCATCGTCGTGGCCCACAGCACGAGCGACAGGAACGCGACGGGCCAGCGCAGGACGCGCCAGACGAAGGAGTACTCCATGCCGAGACCGATGTTCCCGACGACGTCCTCGGCGCGGCCGAACAGCGGGCCGACGACGAGCAGCGTCACCGCGAGCGCCCCGGTCAGGACGGTGCCGATGCCGAGCAGCAGGCCCAGCCAGCGGCGCCGCCACCAGCCGCGCGTCTCAGGCACGTCGTAGGTGATGTTGACGGTGTTGATGAGCGTCGAGAACGCGGTCGACAGCGAGAACAGCGCGAGCAGCGTGGCGAAGGTGAGGGCGTTGCCACTGGCGTCGAACAGGCCGCGGACGGTGTCGATGGCGGGCGAGGCCGTGTCGGTGAGCAGGGTGTCCAGGAAGTCCAGCACGCCGTTCTCCACGCGGGCCGCGTTGCTCTGACCGATGAGCGAGCCGAGCTGGCCGAGGACGGCGGCGACGACGAGCAGCGCCGGAAACAGCGTCAGCACCGCGAAGAAGGCCGTCTCGGCGGCCAGGCCGAGCATGCGGTCGCGGTCGGCCTTGTGGATGACCTCGATGACCAGCCGCAGGAACCAGCTGAACGGGTTGGTGGCGGGCGTCCGCGTCGCCTCCTTCGCGGTGACCGCGGCGCGCAGCTCGGAGGCCTGCCGGCTCACGATGCCGGTGGGCGTCAGCGGCTCGGGGCGGGTCCTCACCCGTCCATCGTCGCCGATGCTCTGCCTCGGCGCTGCTAGGGGACCGCGACGCGCAGGACGCGGTCGTCCTCGGCGACCGGCTCGCCGCGTCCGTCGCGGTTGCTCGTGAGCAGCCACAGCGACCCGTCCGGCGCCTTCGCCGCCGCGCGCAGCCGCCCGAACTCGCCCTCGAACAGGGCCGTGGGACTGCCCGGGTCGGCCAGCGGGACCCGCCACAGGCGCTGCCCCCGCAGCGCCGCGACGTAGAGGGCGTCGCCCACGACGGCGGCTCCGCTGGGCGAGGCCTCGGAGGTCTTCCAGGTCGTCACCGGCGCGAGGAAGCGCCCGCCCCCGTCGCCCGCGCCCTCGACCTCCGGCCAGCCGCCGTTCGTCCCCTCGTGCAGCAGGTTGACCTCGTCGAAGCGGTTCTGGCCGAACTCCACCGAGTACAGCCGGCCGCTGTCGTCGAACGCCAGGCCCTGCACGTTGCGGTGGCCGCGGGAGAATACGAGCGACCCCGCGGCCTCCGCGGGCGAGCCGTCCGGCGTCATCTGCAGGACCTTGCCGCCGAGGCTGCGCTCGTCCTGCGCCAGCGCCGAGTTGCCGGTGTCGCCCGTTCCCGCGTAGAGCAGCCCGTCGGGACCGAAGGCCAGCCGGCCGCCGTTGTGGATGGTGCCCTTCGGGATGCCGGTCAGGACCGGCGAGAGCTCGGTCGGCCGGTCCAGCCGGAAGCGCACGATCCGGTTGTCGGACTCGGTCGTCACGTAGACGTAGACCAGCGAGTCCGTGGCGAACGTCGGGCTGACGGCCAGGCCCAGCAGCCCGCCCTCACCGTCAGGCTCGGCCACCTCGACGGTCGTCACGACCGCAGGATCGCCGCCGGCTGCGGGGATCCGCAGCACCCGCGCGCGGTCCCGCTCGGTCACCAGTGCGTCCCCGCCCGGCAGGAAGCCGATGCCCCAGGGCGCCTCGAGCCCGGTGACCAGCACCTGCGGTGCTCCGCCTGGGGACGGCGCCGTGGAGACCGCCGCCCCCTGCGGTGCAGCCGGCGCCGGGTCGCTGCTGCACCCGGCGAGGGCGAGGGCGAGGAGGGGAGCGAGCAGGGCGCGCCTCATCGGGCGGGGGGCTCCGGCGGTGTCGCCGCCGGCAGGACGTCCAGGGCGAGCAGGGCCAGGGACCACTCGACGAGGTGGTCGACGCGCTCGAGCGAGCGGTCGGTGAGGCCCTCGAGCCGCCGCAGCCGGTTGAGCACGGTGTTGCGGTGGCAGTACAGCTTGGCCGCCGTCTGCCCGGCCGAGCCGCCGGTGTCCAGCCAGGTCCGCAGGGTCGCGAGCAGCAGGTCGCGCTCGTCCCGCTCCAGCTGCAGGACCCCGCCCAGAGCCCGGTGCACCAGACGCGCGGAGAGGTCGGGTGCCGTGACCAGCAGGGCGCCGGGCAGTCGGGTGTCGAGCTCCGCGACGTCCGGCTCGCCGGCCGGCAGTGCGCGCAGGGCGGTCTCGGCCAGCCGGTGCGCGACGTCGACCTCCGCCAGCCCCTCGACCGCGGGGGAGACGCCTGCGCGCAGGCCGCCCACCTGGCAGAGGGACTCGACGACGTCGGCCGCAGCGCTGCGGCCGACCGCCACCAGTCCCACCTCGCGGTCGGTGCGGGTGCGCCAGGCGACGCGGAACCCGTGGCGGCGCAGGGCCTGTCCGGAGCTGCGGGCGTGCTCCTCGCCGGCCAGGACCACCACGACGAAGCGCCCGTGCTCGGGGAGGTCGAGCGCCGCGGCGGCGTCGGCGGCCAGCGACCGGTCGGTCCCGCGGCCCTCGAGCAGGGCGTCGACGAGGGCGTCGCGCCGCCGGTCGTCGCGGCGGGCGAACTCCGCCTCGGTCTCGCGGTAGGCGTCGGCGACCCGTGAGGAGAACTCGTCGATCAGCGACCAGATCTCGGTCGCCGCGTCGACGAGCCCCTCGATGACGTCCGGACCCGAGCGCCGGGCCTCCGTGACGAGCCCCTCCCAGATGATCCGGTAGCCGAGGCGGTAGGCGTGCAGCACCGACTCCAGCGGCATGCCCTGCTCGGCGCGCCGGCGCCCCGTGGCCATCGGGGCGTCGAACGGGTCCGCGCCCGGGGCGCTCGTGCCCGTCAGCCACTCGAGGATGCGCAGCAGGTTGTCGTGGCAGGAGCGGTGCAGGTCCTCGCGCGGCGTCCGGCCGGGGCCGGAGTACGAGGGGTCCTCGTCCACGATGACCGTGACGAGGCGGTCGGTGAGCTCGTCCAGCCCGACGAGCAGCGACGCGCTGAGCTCGGCGACGCCGGGCGGCGCAGGTCGCAGGCCGGGGCGGGCGGCGTCGCTCACGGCCGGAGCCTACGACCGACGCCGTCAACCTGCTGCGCAGCGACGGCGTCCGCTTCGTTACGGTTCGCGGGTCGAGAGGACGACCCGCCGTGACCCCGCTCCTGCGCCGCGTGCTGATCGCCGCGCTCAGCCTCCCGCTGCTGCTGGCCGCTCCCGCGCACGCCCACGAGGCGGACCCGCGGATCGTCACAGTGGTCGACGAGATCGCTCCGGCGCTTCCCGAGGGGGTGGTCGTGCAGGCGGAGGCCGGCATCTCGGCCCAGCTCGTCGCGCAGAACCCGACGGCGACGGTCCTCGAGGTGCTCGGCACCGGCGACCGGCCGTTCCTGCGGATCAGCCGGGCCGGCGTGCTCGCGGACGTCGCTTCGCCGGACTTCTTCACGACCAGCAACCCCAACGGCGCCGCGCCGGAGACGGCCACCACCGCGGCGCCCCGCTGGGTGCGCATCAGCGCCGGCGACTCCTGGGGCTGGTACGACCACCGGCTGCACCCGGAGGCGCTGCCGGCGCCGGCCGACTCGCGTCGCGTCGCGCGGCTCGCCGACTTCACGGTGCCCCTGCGCCTGGGGGAGACGGCCACGTCGGTGCGCGGCCACGTGGAGTTCCGCCCGCTGCTCGGCGCCTTCTCGGTCACGGCGCGACCCGGACCGGCCGGCGTGACCGTGCAGGCGCTCCCCGGCCGGCTCCCGGGGCTGTTCGTCAGCAACCCGCAGCGCACCCCGCTCACGGTGCTCGGGCGCGACGGTGAGCCGTTCGTGCGCTTCTCCGCACGCGGCGTCGAGGTCAACGAACGCAGCCGCACGCACGTCGAGGACCGGGCGGCGCGTGGGCTGGACGCCGGCACGCCAGGACCGGACCCGCTGTTCCGGCTGGTCACGCCCGGCGGCACCTCGTACACCTGGCTGGACGCCCGGCTGCGCTATCCGCAGGACCTGCCGCCGGACCCGGTGCTGCGGGCGTCGACCCCGACGGTCGTGCAGGACTGGACGGTGCCGGTGCAGCTCGCCGGGGCCGAGGCCGCGTTCAGCGGCCAGATCACCTGGGTCCCGGAAGCCGGGGCGGGACCCGTGACGCAGGAGGACGGCAGCGCCGACCGGCACCTGCTCCCGTACGCCCTCGCTGCGGGCGCCGCGCTCGTGCTGAGCGCGGCCGTGCTGGTCCTCCGCCGCCGACGTGACCCACGGCACAGGTCGTGACCTTCGGGGCTGTGCACCACCACACGAAATCGGTATGAAGTGCTGCAGAGCGGGAGGAAGGGGCATCTGCGTCGTAGTACTGGGTGACTGCAGTCACCCAGGCATGACCCCCCGGAGGTACCCGTGCGTCGAACACCCGCCACCCTTCTCGCCCTCGCCCTCACCGCGACAGGTGCGCCCGCCCTGCTGCTCGCCGGACCCGCCTCGGCGGTCGAGGCGAGCGACCCCAGCCGGACCGGCCGCTTCGCCGCCCCCTTCGAGGAGGCCGGGGAGCGCTGCACGACCAACGCCGACGGCGAGCAGCAGTGCAAGCCCGCCGGCGCCTCGGTCGTGGTGCTGCCCAACGGCAAGCTCGTCTACTGGGACGCCCTGGACTCGGTCCAGGAGGCCAAGGTCAACACCGTCGCCGAGTTCGGCACGCAGGCCCGCAACGACATGGTCCGCACGCTGGACCTGCGTGGAGCGAGCCCGGTCTGGGGCAAGAGCGACGTCGACGTCGCGAGCAACCCCGGCGGCCGCAAGGGCGACTACCTGCCCGGCCCGTTCTACAACGACGACGAGACCCGCAACGACGGCGACCTGTTCTGCTCCGACCAGATCTTCCTGGCCGACGGACGGGTCCTCGACGTCGGCGGCACGCACTACTACCAGGAGCCGGGTGTCCCCGGCATGCCCGAGTTCGGCGTCGTCGAGCTCGAGGGCCTGACCAACAGCCGCCTGTACGACGGCGACAAGAACGTCTGGACCGCGAGCGGCGAGATGACCTACGGCCGCTGGTACCCCTCCGTCGTCACGCTGCCGGACAACGACGTGATGGCCTTCAGCGGCGTCACCAAGCTCATCAAGCCGGTCTACGTGGACCGGCCGGGGGACTCCGGCCGTAACGTCACCCAGTCCGAGCGCTACGACCCCGCCACCGGGAAGTGGACGGTCGACGGCGGCAACAAGAGCCTGCCGCTCTACCCGCGCATCCACCTGCTGCCGAACGGCCACGTCTACTACGACGCCGGGGGTCAGACGTTCAACCCGTCCGGACAGGCCTACGACGAGGCGCTGTGGAACACCGCCGCCTCGTACGACCCGAAGACCCACACCTGGACCGACCTCGGCCTGCCGCAGTTCGGTGACGCGCTCGTCGGCTTCCGCGGTTCGGCCTTCAGCCAGATGCTGCCGCTCAAGCCCAACGCCAAGGGCGAGTACGACACGGTCCAGACGCTGTCCGCCGGCGGCGTGTACGGCGTCTCGCCCGGCACCTACCTCGGTACCGACACCTCGACGCTGAACACGATCGGCATCGGCGCGGACGGCAAGGAGTCGTTCAGCAGCAAGGCGACCGGCCCGCTGAACAACCCGCGCTTCTACTCGACCGGCGTGACGCTGCCGACCGGTGAGGTCCTCGCGTTCAGCGGCGCCGACCGCGACGAGGTCGTCCTGCCCGGCTCCGGCGCGCCCGTCACGACGCCGGAGATGTACGACCCGAAGACCGGCACGTGGACCGAGCTCGCCTCGCAGAGCAAGGGCCGGACCTACCACAACACGGCCAGCCTGCTGCCCGACGGCCGCGTCCTGGTAGGCGGCCACGCCCCCATCACGACGGGGTACGCCGTCGCCACCGACATCGGCCAGAAGAACCTCGGGCTGTCCAACCCGAACCGCGACCCGTCCTTCGAGATCTTCTCACCGCCGAACCTCTTCTACGGCCCGCGCCCCGTCATCACGCGGGTCTCGCCGCAGGTCACCCGCGGCAAGACCCTCAAGATCGCCACGCCGGACGCCCGCAACGTGAGCTCGGTGGCCATCGCGCGCAACAGCGCGCTCACGCACCTGGTCGACTCCGACCAGCGCACCGTCATGCTGCCGGTCGTCTCCCGCACCGCCGGCACCGTGACCGTGGCGGTGACCGACAACGCCGCCGTGCTCCCCGACGGCCCGTACAACGTCTTCGTCAACAAGAAGTACGCCAAGGGCGAGACCCCGTCGGTGGGCCGTCAGGTCTTCGTCGGCACGGTGCCGTCCGGCTACGCCGACGACATCGCGGCCAACACGGCGGCTGCCGTGAGCCAGGAGATGTCCGCACGGAAGGCGTCCGCCCCCGCGAAGGGCAAGGTGAAGAAGTCGAAGGCGGACAAGGGTAAGAAGGGCGGCCGTTCCGAGGCCGCCGTCCTCGCGGCCGGTCAGCTGCCGGCAGCACGTGAGGAGCGCGTCGCCACGACGCCGCAGCTCAGCCTCGCCGCCGACCGCTCCCCGCTCAGCGGACCGGGCGT
>JBKJQM010000152.1:0-11041 GCA_046594005.1 Mycobacteriales bacterium | reverse complement strand
GCGGAGCACCTGGTCGGGTGCGACCAGGTGCTCGGACAGGTCGCCGGCGAGCGCGAGGACCGCCTTGATGACGGTGGACTCCGCCCAGCTGACCTGGTCCATCGGCCCGTCGTACGTGCTGACGGCCCGGGCCGCGAGCTGCCAGCTGGTGGCGGGCGTGACCAGCCGTGCTCCGGGCTCACGCCCCAGCCGCAGGGCGTGGTCGCGCACGAGTCGGGCGGCGTACGCGTGGTAGGTCGACACCGTCGGCTCGAGGTCACCGGGCTCGCCGCCGGTGCCCTCCGGCGCCGGCAGCAGGCCCGCCGCGCGCAGCCGGCGCAGGCCCTGCCGCACGCGGACGGCCAGCTCGTCCGCGGCCTTGGTGGTGAAGGTCAGTCCGAGCACCTGGTCCGGCTGCACCTGTCCGGTGCCGACCAGCCAGACGACGCGGGCCACCATCGTGGCCGTCTTGCCGCTGCCCGCACCGGCCACCACGACGCCGGCCTCGAGCGGCGCCGTGACGACGCGGGCCTGCTCCTCGCTGACCGGTCGCTCGAGGACCTGGACCAGGCGCTCCAGGGTGAGCGTCACCGCAGCACGCCCTCTCCCTCGGGCCAGGCCGGGCAGCTGGCGCGCACCGAGCACGTGCGGGCGCAGTGCTCGTTGACGGTGGCCGGGAACGAGCTGCCGCTCATGCCCTCCACGACGCGCTGCACGAGATCGGCTGCCCAGCCGGGGTCCTCGTCGTCCGGAAGGGCTCCCTGCAGCTGCTCGTCGGCCTTCTTGCCCTTCTTGAGCTGGAGCAGCGCCGCGCCGCCCGGCTCGGTCAGGCCGTGCTCCTCGGCGAAGGCGCCGAGGGCGACGGCGAGCTGGTAGACCCCGAGCTGCGGGTGGCGCGCGAGCTCGTCCTTGCCCGGCTTGGAGCTGCCGGTCTTGAGGTCGACGACCACGGCGCGGCCGTCCGGGTCGCGCTCCAGGCGGTCGACGCGACCGGACAGGACGGCCCGCTCGCCGAGGGGCACCTGTACCGCGAGCTCGGTCCCGACCAGCTCGCGGCCGTTGCCGGCCTGCCAGACGAGGAACTTGCGGAGCTGGTCGACGGCCTCCTCGCGACGGCGCCGGACCGACCACGGCGCGCCGAGGTCGAGCTGGGGCAGCACCTCGTCGAGGCGCTTCGTGAGGACCTCCTCGTCGAGGGCGTCCGGGCCGCTGCCGAGCTCGGCCAGCGCGTGCACGAGGGTGCCGACCACCTGCGCGGGGCCGGTGCTGCTGGAGACCCCGACGGCGCTCTCGAGGAACCAGCGCAGCGAGCAGGTGTCGAAGGACTCCACCTTCGACGGCGACACCCGGACGCTCTCGCCCTCGCCGACCAGCGGTGCGTCGTCGGACAGGGGCGCGAGCCCCCACCAGCGGTCCGGGTGGGCGGCGGCGACGTGCGGCACGTGCTCGACGTCGAGCTGCGCGGCCAGGGCCAGCCGCCGGCAGGCCGCCTCGCGCAGCGCAGGGTCGTCGGAGGTGGCGGCGACGTGCCGGAGCTCGGCGACCAGGCCGCTGCCGGTGAGCGGCCGGCCGACGGCGCTGACGCGCTCGGGCAGCGGGACGCCGAGCTCCTCGACGAAGCGGCTCGGCCGGTCGTCGCCCTCGCCCCCGGCCACGGCGGTGACGACGAGGCGCTCGCGCGCGCGGGTGATGGCGACGTAGAACAGCCGGCGCTCCTCGGCGAGCACCTCGGCGCGCCGGTCGGTCGCGCCGGTGCCGGGAGAGCGGTCCTGCGCGAGGGCGGCCAGGTCGTCGGCGCCGAGCAGCGAGCCACGCAGCCGCAGGTCCGGCCACACGCCCTCCTGCACGCCTGCCACGACGACCAGCGGCCACTCGAGGCCCTTGCTGGCGTGCGCCGTCATGACGCGGACCGCGTCGCCCTCGGGGGTCCGCTGGGCGAGCGTGTCGCCCGGGACCTCCTGGGCGTCCACGTCGTCGACGAACCCGAGCACCGAGGCGTGCGGCAGCCGGTCGACGTAGCGGGCGGCCGCGTCGAACAGCGCCAGCACCGCATCCAGCGCGCGGTCGGCGACGGCGCCCCGACTGCCGCCGCGCAGGCTGTCGCGCTCCAGGTTGATCGCGAGCCGGCTGGCCTCCCACGCCGACCACAGCGCGTCCTCGGCGGTGCCCGTCGCCCCCGCCGCGCGGACGGCGGCGGTCAGCCGGTGCAGCCGCTCCATGGGCTCGCGCGCGCGGTCGGGCACGGCCAGCAGCACCTGCGGCTCGCCCAGCGCCTCGACCAGCAGCTCGTCCGAGGGCGCCCCGCCCCCGACGGCCCGGTCCACCTCGCGCAGCGCGCGACGGAGCCGGCGCACCGCCAGGGCGTCGGCCCGCACGAGGGGACCACCGAGCAGGGTCAGCACGTCGTCGGCCCGCACGTCGTCCGGGCGCAGGGCGGCGAGCAGCAGGTCGAGCAGGGCCCGCACCACCGGCTCCTCGACCAGCGGGACCTCGTCGGCCGGGACGCCGACGGGGACGCCGGCCGCGTGCAGCCCCCGGCGCAGGACGGCCAGCGAGCGGGGCGTCGACCGGAGCAGGACGGCCATGTCGGACCAGGCCAGCCCGTCGTGCAGGTGGGCCCGCCGCAGGACGTCGGCGACCAGGGACGCCTCCCCTGTCGGCGAGGCGGCGAACAGCACGCCGACTCCCCCCTCCGAGAGGACGACCGCGGGATCGGCGGTCAGCGCCCGGAAGCCGGGCGGAAGCCGACCGGCCGGCAGCCGGGCGGCCACGGACCGGCTCGCGGCCAGCAGCACCGGGCCGGACCGGCGGCCGGTCCGCAGCTCCACCACCGGGGCGCGGGCCCCGGTCACGGTGGGGAAGGTGTCGGGGAAGTCCAGGATCCCCCGCACGTCGGCGCCGCGGAAGCCGTAGATGCTCTGATCGGGGTCACCCACGGCCACCAGGTCGCGGCCCTCGCCGGCGAGGGCCTGCAGAAGCCGTACCTGCGCCGGGTCGGTGTCTTGGTACTCGTCGACGAACACCACCGGGCGCTCCTCGCGCTCCCGGTCGCGCAGGTCGTCGTCGCTCTCGAGCAGCGCCGCGGCAGCGCGGACCAGCCCGCTGTGGTCGAGCACCTCGGCGGACGGGTCGAGCGCGAAGCGTCCCTCGTAGGCGTCGAGGAAGCCGCCGGCCGCCTCCCACTCGGGCCGCCCGGCCGCCTCCCCCAGCGCGCGCAGCACCTCCCCGTCGACGCCGCGCTCCTGCGCGCGCTGCAGCAGGTCGCGCAGCTCGCGCCGGAAGCCGCGCAGCGGCAGGGCGGGACGCAGCGCGTCGGGCCAGCGCAGGCCGCCGTCCTCGAGCTCACCCTCGAGCAGGCGGGCCACCTCGAGGTCCTGCTCCGGCCCGGACAGCAGCCGCAGCGGCGGCCCGCCCGCAGCGGCGAGCTCGCGGCGCAGCAGCGCGAACGCGTAGGAGTGGAACGTCATCGCCAGCGCACCGCGGGTGGTGCGGCCGAGCCGGGCGGCGACCCGCTCGCGCAGCTCCTGGGCGGCCTTGCGGCTGAAGGTCAGGACGAGCACCTGCTCCGGGGCGAGTCCGCGCCGCTCGACGCGGTCGACGACCGCCTCGACGAGCGTCGTGGTCTTGCCGGTCCCGGGGCCGGCAAGGACGAGCAGCGGCCCGCCGGGGTGCGCGACGACCTGAGCCTGCTGGGCGTCGAGCGCGGGAGCGCCGGCCCGGCGGGCGGGGCGGCGGCGCAGGACGGGGTCGCTCACGCACTCCATCCCAGCACGCGGGTACGACACCCCGCGGCTGCGGCGGCTACAGGAGCTTGCCCGCTCCGGCGAACGGCACGGTGCCCTTGACCAGCGCGAGACCGGGCACGCCGTGCGTCCGGGCGTAGGCCACCTCGAGCGCGAGGCTGCCGACGCCGTTGCTGCCGGCCACCGGGGCGAGCTGCACGGTGCTCAGCGTGCCGAAGGCCCGCCCCGCGCTGTCCAGGAAGCCCGAGCCCGAGTCGCCGGGGATGCCCGGGGTGGCGGTGTAGACGTCGGTGCTCCACGCCGTGCCGCCCAGGGAGACGCCCCGCTTCGGGCTCAGGTCGCGCAGGCCGAAGCGGAGGCTGCTGTTCCCGTACGACGCCACGTTCGAGCCGGCGGGTGCTGGCGCCGCGAGGCCGGTCGGGCCGCCGAAGAACGGGACCGAGGGGTTGGTGCGGCGCACATCGGCCGGGTCGAGCCGGATCAGCGCGAAGTCGTTGTAGGCGCAGGTCTCGGGGTCCCGCTCCCGCACACGCTTCATGGCGATCCAGGAGGAGTACGCCAGCACGCCCGACCGGCTCGCGCCGTCGACCCGCACGCGGGTGCCCAGCGGCAGCGTCGGCGCCAGGCACCCGTCGGTCTCGGTGGAGTCGCCGGTGCCGGCGCAGTGCGCGGACTGGCCGAGGTAGACGACACCGCGGGGGTCGGTGAACACGAAGTTCGCCGTGCACTGCGCGCCGCCGGTCACCGTCTGCACGCCGGGCGTGACGGTCGCGGTGGACGCGGAGGCGAAGCGGGGGGCTGCGGCGCTGGCGGTGGTGGCGGTCACGACGCCGGCGGCGAGGGCCGCAGCGGCGGTGAGCCCGAGCAGCGGGCGCAGGCGGATCACAGGGGGTGCCTCTCGAGCGGGGACGGCCGGGGGTCCGTCACACGTCCAACGACTCGCCCGTGCGGGGGTCACGGCCGTCCCAGCGCGCGGTCGCCAGGTCGACCCGGTCGCCGCGCAGGGGGCAGCCCTCCGCCGCGAGCAGTCCGAGGGCCTCCTGCACGTACGGCTCGGCAGGTCGTCCCGACGCCTGCACGACGCGCTGCCAGGGCACCTCCGAGCCGTGGTCGCTCATCACCGCGCCGACGGTGCGCGGCGACCCGCGGCCCATCAGCTCGGCGACGTCGCCGTACGTCATGACCTTGCCGGGCGGGATGCGGTCGACGACGTCGAGGACCTTCCGGGCGTACGGCGTGGGTCGGGCGCCGCTACCGGCCCGTACGCCGAGACCGACCGATGCGGTAGCAGGCGTGCGGGTCACGCGGCCAGTCTGGGGTAGGACCGTCACAGGCACGACTGCCCGCGACGACGAGGGACGACGAGGAGACCGGGTGAGCTGCCAGCACGTGGTGCCAGGCGCCCTCGGCGAGGACGACCGCGTGCAGGCCAGCTTCCACCTGCACCTGGACCCCGTGCCCCGCCTCGTCGCGGAGGCCCGCCGCTTCGTTCTGTCGCACGCGCCCGAGCTCGAGCCGGACACCTCCGACGCCCTGGTGCTGCTCACCAGCGAGCTCGTCACCAACGCGGTCCTGCACGCACGCACCCCGATCGAGCTGGGGTTCACCCTCACCGACTCGTCGATCGTGGTGACCGTCCACGACCTGGACCTCGCCCGGCCCGAGCAGGCGCCGTACTCCCCGCGCGAGGGCGGCTGGGGACTCGGCCTGGTGGGCGCGCTCGCCGCGGAGTCGGCCATGACGTCGCACCCGGACGGTGGCAAGACCGCGTGGTTCCGGCTGTCGCGGGCCGCCGTCCCATGCGCGCCCGACGACGCCGCGGCCCGGCCGCGGTCCCGCGCCCAGGAGCTGCAGCCGTGACCCGCACGACGTCCCCCGGCACCGAGTCCTCGTCCGCGCGGCTGCAAGGGGTGCTCCGCCTCGGGTCCGACGGGCACGAGGAAGGCGCCTCGGTCCGCAAGCTGGCCACGGGGATCGCCGGCTTCGACCACGTGGCGATGGGCGGTCTGCCCGCCCGGCGCGCCACTGTTGTGGCGGGGCAGGCCGGCAGCGCCAAGACCATCTTCGCGGCGCAGTTCCTCGCCGAGGGAGTCGCACAGGGCCAGCCCGGCGTCTTCGTGACGCTCGAGGAGCCGGCGGCCGACCTGCGCGCCAACCTGCGCACGCTCGGCTGGGACGTCGAGGCCTGGGAGGCGGCCGGGGACTGGCGCTTCGTGGACGCGTCCCCGATCGTGCGTCTCGAGGGCCTGCCCGACCGGCCGGGGTACTCGATGGACACCCTGGCCGCCCAGATCGGCCACGCCGTCGACGCCACCGGCGCGGACCGCCTTGCGCTCGACAGCCTCAACGCCGTGCTGGCCCTGCACGACGACGTGCCGACGGCACGCCAGCTGCTGCGTGCGCTCATCTCGCGGCTGCGGGCCATGGGCCTGACGGTCGTGATGACCGTCGAGACCTCCGGCGACCCCGGCGGCGCGCTGTCGCGGTACGGCGTGGAGGAGTTCGTCGCCGACAACGTGGTGCTGCTGCGCAACGTGCGCGAGGGCACGTTCCGCCGGCGGACCGTCGAGGTCCTCAAGATGCGTGGCGCGATGCACCACAAGGGCGACGTCGGCTTCACCGTGGTCCCGGGCAAGGGCCTGGTCGTCCTGCCGGTGACCGCCCCGAACCAGAACCCGAACGACGACAGCTCGCGGGTGTCCTCGGGCAACGAGGGCCTGGACCGGCTGACGCACGGCGGGCTCTTCCGCGGGTCGAGCACGCTGGTCTCCGGACCCACCGGCACGGGCAAGACGCTGCTGTCGACGCAGTTCGCAGGTGCGGGCGCCGCGGCCGGCGAGCGGGTGCTGCTGATGGCCTACGAGGAGACCCGCGAGCAGATCCACCGCAACGGCGCGGCTTTCGGCTGGGACTTCCAGGCCTTCGAGGACGCCGGGCTGCTGCACATCGTCTCGCTGTACCCCGAGGTCGCCTCGCTCGACGACCACCTGGTCGAGATCCGCGACCTGGTCGAGCGGATGGAGCCGACCCGGCTCGTCATCGACAGCCTGTCGGCGCTGGAGCGCCTGGGCTCGGCGCACTCCTACCGCGAGTTCGTCATCGGGGTGACGTCCTTCGTACGGACGGTGGGGGTGGCCTCCCTGATGACCGCCTCGTCGCCGCACCTGGTCGGCGGCACGTCGGTGACCGAGAGCCACATCTCCGGGCTGATCGACGCCATCGTCGTGATGCGTCACGTCGAGACCAAGAGCGAGCTCAAGCGCGGCATCCTGGTGCTGAAGATGCGCGGCAGCAGCCACGAGCACGAGATCCGCGAGCTGCTGATCGGCGAGGGCGTCATGGAGGTCGGCGAGCCGTTCGCCGGCCTCGGCGGCGTCCTCACCGGCCAGCCGGTCCCCCGTACCCCGTAGGCATGCCGACTGCCGGCCCCGCAGTGCGGGACCGGCCGGTCGGTGCGCGTTCTAGTAGGTCGGCAGGCTCGGGTCGACCTGGGCGGCCCAGGCGAGCACGCCGCCCTGCACGTGCACGCTGTTGCCGAGCCCGGCCGCCTTGAGCGCCGCCAGGGACTCCGCGGAGCGGACGCCGCTCTTGCAGTACAGGACGATCTCCTTGTCCTGCGGCAGCGACGACAGGGCCGAGCCGTTGAGGATCTCGCCCTTCGGGATGAGCACCGAACCCGGGATCTGGACGATCTCGTACTCAGCCGGCTCGCGGACGTCGACGAGGTAGAAGTCCTCGCCCGCGTCCATCTTCGCCTTGAGCTCGGTGGCCAGGATGGTGCTGCCGGCCGCGGCCTGCTGCGCCTCGTCGGACACGACGCCGCAGAAGGCCTCGTAGTCGATCAGGCCCGTGATGGTCGGGTTCTTGCCGCACAGCGGGCACTCCGGGTCCTTGCGGACGCGGATCTTGCGGTACTCCATGTCGAGGGCGTCGTAGACCATCAGCGAGCCCACGAGCGGCTCGCCGATGCCGGTGAGCAGCTTGATGGCCTCGGTCGTCTGGATCGAGCCGATCGAGGCGCACAGGACGCCGAGCACGCCGCCCTCGGCGCAGCTCGGGACCATGCCCGGGGGCGGGGGCTCGGGGTAGAGGCACCGGTAGCAGGGTGCGTCCGCGCCGGGGGCGGTCGGCCAGAACACCGACGCCTGGCCGTCGAAGCGGTAGATCGAGCCCCAGACGTACGGCTTTCCGAGGAAGTACGCGGCGTCGTTCACCATGTAGCGCGTCGCGAAGTTGTCGGTGCCGTCGACGATCAGGTCGTACTGGCTGAAGATCTCCATCACGTTGCTCGAGTCGAGGCGCTCCTCGTGCAGCACCACGTCGATCAGCGGGTTGATCTCCTGCACGGACGCCTTGGCGCTCTCCGCCTTGGACCGCCCGATGTCGCTCTGGCCGTGGATGACCTGGCGCTGCAGGTTGCTCTCGTCGACGATGTCGAAGTCGACGATGCCGAGGGTGCCGACACCGGCGGCGGCGAGGTACATGAGCGTCGGACTGCCCAGCCCGCCTGCACCGACGGCGAGGACCCGGGCGTTCTTGAGGCGCTTCTGCCCGTCCATCGCCACGTCCGGGATGATCAGGTGGCGGCTGTAGCGCATGACCTCTTGACGGGTCAGCTCGGCAGCCGGCTCGACGAGCGGCGGCAGCGTCACGGGAACTCCTCGCGTTGGTGGCAGTACGTCGTCTCCAAGCCTGCCGGCGGCGGGCGCATTCCGCGCCGCGCACCCGTGCACCTCCCCCGAGGTGATCAACGCCACGTTCGGAACGCTCCGGGCGCACCCGGGGGGGTGCAAGGGCGGCGTTGATCACACAGGGCGGGGCAGGGGGATGGCTCGAGCATGATCCTGGGGCCACGGGGAACAGGTCCCTCGACGTTGTCCTACGACCAGAGGAGCACCACATGAGCGCCATGGACAAGATGAAGAACAAGGCCGAGGAGCTCGGCGGCGACGCCAAGGAGGCCGTCGGCAAGGCCACCGGCAACGAGAGCCTCGAGGCCGAGGGCAACAAGGACCAGGCCAAGGGCAACATCAAGCAGGCCGGCGAGAAGGTCAAGGACGTCTTCAAGTAGGACGCCCGCTCAGCACGACGGAGGCCGGACCCCAATGGGGTCCGGCCTCCGCGCTGTCACGGGGTGCGCTCTGCGGCTCAGCCGCCGGGACGCCACCACGGGCGGCGGCGGGGACCGTCGTCGTCCTCGTCGTCGTCGTCGTACCAGCCGTCGTCGTCCGCCGCGGTCGGGGTCGGGGCTGAGCTGGGGATCGGGGTCCGGTTCCCGGGGGCGGGACGGGTCTCCTGCGGCGCGACCGCGGGAGCCGGGGCTGCCTGCTCCGCGGGGGCCGGGACCGTGCGCGGCATCGTGAACTGCCGGAAGGCCGAGGCCGGAGCCGGCGAGCTGTCGACCAGCGGGGCGGCGTCGCCGCGCGGGTCGTCGGCAGCGGTCGCGGCGGCGGGCGACGGAGCGGGCTCGTCGGCCGCGCCCGGCTCGTCGGTCGCCGAATCGTCCCCGGTCGCTTCCGTCGCGACCGGCTCGTTCTCCGCCGGCTCGTCCACGACCGCCGCCGGCTCCGCGTCATCGTCGTTGTCGGCGCTGGTGTCGGCCGCGGCGTCCGCGGCGGCCGGAGGCTCCGGGTCCGGCTGGTCGTCGGCGTCGTCCGTCGCGAGGTCCGCATCGGCATCGGCCGCGGCGGGCGCGTCGTCGACGGGCACGACCGCGTCGGACGCCTCCGGCGAGTCCTCGGCCGGCAGCACGTCGGGCAGGAACGGCTCGTCATCGTCCTGCGCCGCGGCGACCGGCGGCGCAGGCATGGCGACCGGGGCAGCAACGACCGGTTCCGCGGCGAGGTCGGCCATGGCGGCCGGCAGGACGGCGGCGCCCCGCGCCCCCCGGCGTCTCCGCAGCAGCGCCTCGGCCAGGGCGAGTACGGCCTCGTCGACGTGCGTGCTGATGCGGCGCTCGGTGTCGGCGTTCGCGGCGCGCACGCGCTCCGCCAGGCCGTTCTGGACGGCGGTGGTGACGCTGTCCGCCACCTGCTCGACCAGGGTCGAGGCAACGCGGTTGAGCACCAGGTCGGCGACCCGCGGGGCCAGCTCGTCGACGAGCCGGTCCACGACCTGCTGGCTGACCGCAGTGGCGACAGCGTCGGGCGTCGGGAACGTCACGGCGTCCACCCGCGCACCGACGTCCTCGACGTCGCTGCGCAGGCTGCCGACGGCCTGCACGAGCGCAGCGGCCTGCGGGTCCTCCTGCAGGGCCGTGACGCCGGTGCGCAGCGACGCGACGTCCTGGCGCACGAGGGCGAGCTCGTCCATGCGACCGACCACGGCGGCCAGGTCGGTGGCGAGGGCCGGCACGCCGCCCGCTGCGTCGCCGACGGCGGAGAGCCGCTCGGCCATCGCGGTCAGTCGCTCGTCCAGGGCGCCGAAGCGGACGTCGAGGTCCTTCAACCGTCCGACGACCGGCTCGCTGGTCTCCTCGAGGCGCGCGAGCAGGGGGGTCAGCGCCGAGGTGACGTCGTCAGGCGAGACGACGGGCCGGGCAGCCGCGGTCTCGAGCCGGTCCAGCCGCTCGCCGAGCGCGATGCTCAGCGAGTCGCGCACGCGGGTGACGTCGGCGGCGGAGGCGACGCCGTCCAGCTTCTCGCCCAACGCCTGGACGTCCGGGCGGAGCGCCTCGACCGCGCCGGTGCGGGCGGTGAGGTCGGCCAGGCCGGACCGCACCTCCGACAGCGGGGCCAGCCGGTCGTGCAGGCCGGACACCTCGCGCTGCAGGGCGGACAGGCTGTCCGGGAACGCCGACAGCGTCGCGACCGAAGCGGTGAGCCGGTCGAGGGCCTCGGACTGCGTGACGAGGTCGGCCCCGAGCGAGCTGACGCGGACCGCGACGGCGTCGGTGCCGGCGCCTGAGGTCTGCACGATCTCGGACGTGGCGGCCGCCTGCTCGTCGACCCGGCGGCCGAGCACGTCGAGCCGGTCGCCGAGGTTGGCGGTCGCCATGCGCAGCTCGGTAAACAGCGATGCGACGTCACCGCCGAGGCTCTCCAGCCGCGCGGACGACGCGGTGCCGCGCAGCTGCTCGCCGAGACCGGCGACGAGGCCGCGCAGCTCGGCGAGGACGGCAGACACCTGGCGCTGCTCGGTCAGCTGCTCCTCAGCAGCACGGGACAGCAGGGCCTGCATGCGCTCCGACATCGGGCCGCCGGTGCTGCCGGCGCCGAGCCCGGCCGTACGGCCCGAGGTCGGGTTGTCCTCTGTCACGTGTGCCGTCCTCCTGTGTGCGTTGCCCGTACGGGCCCGGCGAGCATCCCACCCCCGGCGGC
>JBKJQM010000506.1:0-10689 GCA_046594005.1 Mycobacteriales bacterium | reverse complement strand
CGCGGGCGAGCGCCCGCGGCTCCTTGCCGACGACCTTGCCCAGCCTGGTCAGGACGGCCCGGCCGTCATCGCGCTGGCGCAGCAGCGTCGAGCGGCTGACGGAGACGACCAGCGCGGTGCGGTTGCGCACCAGCGCGGCGCCGCGGGCGTCGTAGACCTCGCCGCGCGGGGCGGTCGTCACGACGGGACGCAGCCGGTTGGCGGTGGCCGCCTGGGCGTAGTCGTCACCGGCCAGGACCTGCAGGAACCACAGCCGACCGACCAGGGTGGCCAGGAGGGCCACGACCAGGACGCGCAGGACGACCAGCCGGAGCGACGAGCGGTCGGTCATCGGCGGCCCTGCCTCCGGGCGAGCGGGTCCAGGTCGAGCCTGCGGACGAGGACACCCACCGCCGGCACGACGAACGGGGTGAGCAGCACACAGTAGGGGACCGTCCCGCCCAGGGCGGAGACGTACGCCGAGCCGGTGATGCGGGGGTCGCCCAGCAGCAGGCCCTCGACCGCGAACATCGTCACCGCCCCTGCGGCGGCCGCCCCGACGACCGCGAAGGGCAGCAGGGTGGAGCCCCCTGCTGTTCGGTACGAGGGCCCGTCGTCGTGGACGAGCCCCGCGACGTAGCCGACCACGGCGAGCACCAGGGCGGTACGACCGAGCTCGTGGTCGGCGCCGAGGTCGGCGAGAAGCCCTGCCACGAAGCCGGTCACGGTCCCGGACAGCGGCCCCTCGACGAGCGCGAACGCGACGACGAGGACCAGCAGCAGGTCCGGCGCGCCCCCGGGCAGCGGCAGCCGGGTGAGCACGGTCGTCTGCAGCAGCAGCGCCGTCAGGACCGCTGCCGCACCGAGCAGGAACCGACGGGGCGTCACTTCACGGGAGACGGCTGCAGCGGGACGCGGGGGGTCCCCCGCGGCGGCTCGGTCACGACGCCGACGAGGTCGAGCGTGCTGACGTCGACGAACGGGCGCACGGCTGCGGTGGTGACGAGCGCGTTCGCGCCCGGGTCGACCGAGGTCACCCGGCCGATCGGCACCCCGGGCACGAAGGTGTCCGAACCGGTGGTCAGCAGCGCGTCGCCCTTCTCGACGCGGCCGCCCTCGACAAGCTGGAAGACGAGGTCCCCGCCGTGGCCGGTGGCGAGCCCGACCGTGCCGGCGCGGGTCAGCCGAGCGCCCGCGGTGAAGCCCGGATCGGTCAGCAGCAGCACCGTGGAGGTGAACGGCCCGACCCGCAGCGTGCGTCCCAGCAGCCCCTCCCCCGCCACGACGGTCTGCCCGGGACGGATGCCGTCACGGGCACCCGCGTCGATGGTGACGGTCTGCTCGAAGCCGAACGACGAACCCACGGTCGCCACCCGTGCGGGCACCATCGGGTAGGTCCCGAAGTCCTTGAGCCGCAGCAGCGCATCGAGCTCATCGGCCCGCCGCTGCAGGCCCTCGGACCGGCGCAGCTGAGCGCGCAGGCGCGCGTTCTCCTCGCGCAGGTCCGCGGTGTCGCCGCCACCGCCGTCGAAGACGCCGCCCACGGCGCGGGCCGCCCCGCCGAGCGCGCGCTGCGGAGGACCGAGCACGGCGTCGGCGCCTCGTCGTACGGCGCCGAAGGGCGACCCGTCGCCCGACCGCACGTCCAGCGTCGTCAGGGTGAAGGCGGTCAGGAGCAGCAGGACCAGCAGCAGCCGCGGACCCCTCATCCGGTCTAGTGGCGCGGCTCGGAGATGAGGACCTGCTGCAGCGCCTCGAACTCCTCCACGCACTTGCCGGAGCCGATGGCGACCGAGTCCAGCGGGTTGTCCGCGACGTGGATCGGCATGCCGGTCTCGTGGCGCAGCCGCTCGTCGAGGCCCTTGAGCAGCGCGCCGCCACCGGTGAGCACGATGCCGCGGTCCATGATGTCGCCGGACAGCTCGGGCGGGCACTTGTCGAGCGTCGTCTTGACCGAGTCGACGATGGCGTTGACCGGCTCCTCGAGCGCCTTGCGGATCTCCTCGGCGCTCACGATGATCGTCTTCGGCAGCCCGGAGACGAGGTCTCGGCCGCGGATCTCGGCGTGCGGCTCGTCCGGCATCGGGAAGGCGGAGCCGATCGCCATCTTGATGTCCTCGGCGGTGCGCTCCCCGAGCATCAGGGAGTACTCCTTCTTCACGTAGCCGATGATCGCCGCGTCCAGCTTGTCGCCGCCGGTGCGGATCGAGATGCTCGTGACGATGCCGCCGAGCGAGATGACGGCCACCTCGGTGGTGCCGCCGCCGATGTCGACGACCATGTTGCCGGTCGGCTCGTGGACGGGCAGCCCAGCGCCGATCGCCGCCGCCATCGGCTCCTCGATGATGTAGACCTTGCGCGCGCCGGCCTGGTAGCCGGCGTCCTTCACGGCCCGCTGCTCCACGCCGGTGATGCCGCTGGGCACGCACACCACGATGCGCGGCTTGGCGAAGTGCCGGCGGGTGTGCACCTTCTGGATGAAGTAGCGCAGCATGCGCTCGGTCGTCTCGAAGTCGGCGATGACGCCGTCGCGCAGCGGCCGGATGGCGACGATGTTCGCGGGCGTGCGCCCGATCATCCGCTTGGCCTCCAGACCGACGGCCAGGATGCCGCCGGTCTTGGTGTTGATGGCCACGACGGACGGCTCGTTGAGCACGATGCCGCGGCCGCGGACGTAGACCAGCGTGTTGGCGGTGCCGAGGTCGACGGCCATGTCGCGGCCGAGGAAGGACAGCGAGGAGCTCACGTCTCGGCCCGAGTGGCGGCGGAGGAGGAGCTGGCCATGCGGTGCGGGTGCCTTCCGGTCGTACGAGGGGGTGCGCGAGCCGCGACCGGCCCAGGACTCAGAGGTTCGGGAAGAAGATCCCGATCTCGCGAGCGGCCGACTCCTCGGAGTCGCTGCCGTGCACGAGGTTCTGGCCGATCTCGAGGGCGTAGTCGCCGCGGATCGAGCCCGGGGTGGCCTCGACGGGGTTGGTGACGCCCATGAGGCGGCGGGTCCCGGCGACGGCGTTCGGGCCCTCGACGACGAGCGCGACCAGGGGAGCGCTGGTGATGAACTCGACGAGCTCGCCGAAGAACGGGCGGTCCTTGTGCTCACCGTAGTGCTCCTCGGCGGTGGCCCGGTCGAGCGTGCGCAGCTCCATCGCGACGAGCGTCAGGCCCTTCTTCTCGAGCCGCGAGATGACCTCGCCGGCGAGGCCACGGCGGACGCCGTCGGGCTTGACGAGGACGAGGGTGCGCTGCACGGGGGTTCTCCTGGAGGTCGGTGGGAGCGGAACGGCCACGCTACCGGGGCGCCGCCGTCCGCAGATCATCCGCAGCATCGGTGCGCAAGCGCCCCCTGCGCAGGCCCCGATGCGCACCGATCCTGCGGATGATCAGCAGGGACGTGGCGGTCAGGTGCGGTGGAGGAGGGTCCGGGCCTCGCCGACCGTCACGACGGAGCCGGTGACGAGGACGCCCGCTCCCCCGTACTCCGCCTCGGCGTCGGCGAGGGCGACCGCCGTCGACAGCGCGTCGTCCAGCGAGTCGTCGACCGTCACGCGGTCCTCCCCGAAGACGTCGCGCGCCAGGTCGGCCAGGTGGTCGACGAGCATCGCGCGCGGCGAGCCGTTCTGCGTCACCACGATCTGCGCGACGGCCGGCTCGAGGACCTCGAGCATCGCCAGCGCGTCCTTGTCGCCGAGCACGGCGACCACGGCCACCAGGTGCGTGAAGGCGAACGCGTCCGACAGCGCTGCCACCGTGGCGGTCATGCCGTGGGCGTTGTGCGCCGCGTCGAGCAGCACGGTCGGACTGGTCCGCACCACCTCGAGGCGGCCGGGCGAGGACACCCGCGCGAAGCCCTCGCGCACCAGCTCCGGGTCGAGCATCCCCTTGTCGCCACCGCCGAGGAACGCCTCGACGGCTGCCAGCGCAGCAGCGGCGTTCGCGGCCTGGTGGGCGCCGTGCAGCGGGAGGTAGACGTCGTCGTAGGTCCCGCCGAGGCCCTGCAGCGCCAGCAGCTGCCCGCCGACTGCTGTGGCGCGCGACAGGACACCGAACTCCAGGCCCTCGCGGGCGACGGTGGCGCCGACCTCGACGCAGCGGCGGAGCAGCACCTCGGCCGCCTCCGGTGACTGCTGCGCGAGGATGACGGTCGCCCCGGGGTGGATGATCCCCGCCTTCTCGGTGGCGATCTCGGTGAGCGTCGTCCCGAGCAGCGGCACGTGGTCGAGCCCGACCGGGAGCACGACGGCCGTACCGGCCTCGACGACGTTGGTCGCGTCCCAGAGCCCGCCCAGGCCGACCTCGAGCACGGCGACGTCGACCGGGGCGTCCGCGAACGCCGCGAAGGCCATGCCGGTCAGCACCTCGAAGAACGTCATGCGGACCGGGTTGCGCGAGTCGACGAGCTCGACGAACGGCGCGAGCTCGTCCCACACCTCGACGAAGCGCTCCTCGGAGATCGGCTGCCCGTCGATCGTGATCCGCTCGGTGACCGAGTCCAGGTGCGGCGAGGTGTAGCGGCCCGGCCGCAGGCCGAAGCCCTGCAGCAGCGCGTCGATCATGCGCGCGGTGCTGCTCTTGCCGTTGGTGCCGGTGAGGTGGATCGCCGGGTAGGCGCGGTTCGGCGACCCGAGCAGGTCGCAGAGCATCGCGATCCGGTCGAGGTCGGGGACCATCGCGTCCTCGGCCGGGTAGCGGGTCGCGAGCTCGGAGAGCACCCGCTGCAAGGTCACGGCGTGGACGCCCGCGGTGTCTTGGGCGGCGCCTCGCCGAGCTCGACGGCCACGGCCAGGGCCTCGCCGGTGGCCGTGCTGACCTGCTCGACGACGCCCGCGTTGCGCAGGTCCTCCTCCACCACGGCGAACCGCGACAGCACCGCCGCCGGCGCGGTCACCGTCAGCAGCGTGACGGGGGTGCGCATCGACACCTTCGCCTCGCTCTTGGCCCGGCGCACGTGCTGCAGGACGTCAGCGGCCACCGACAGGCAGTCCGGCTCCTCGGGCGGACCGCCCGCCTCGCGCAGCGGACCGGCCTCCGGCCAGGCCTGCGTGTGCACCGAGCCGTCCTTCCACCACGACCACACCTCCTCGGTCGCGAAGGGCAGCACCGGCGCGAACAGCCGCAGCAGCACGTCGAGCGACATGCGCAGCGCGCGGTTGGCCGAGTCGGCCTCCGCGCCCTCGCCGTACGCCCGGCCCTTCACCAGCTCGATGTAGTCGTCGCAGTACGACCAGAAGAACGCCTCGGTGCGCTCGAGCGCGCGGGTGTAGTCGTACGCCTCGAAGGCCGCCGTCACCTCGTCGACGACGTCGGCGAGCCGGGCGAGCAGGGCGCGGTCCACGGCCTCGGTCACCGGACCGTCGGCGGCGACCGGGAACCCGAGCGCGAACTTCGAGGCGTTGAGCAGCTTGACCGCGAGCCGCCGGCCGACCTTCATCTGGCCCTCGTCGAAGGCCGTGTCGGTGCCGAGCCGGCCGTTCGCGGCCCAGTAGCGGACGGCGTCCGTGCCGTGCAGCTCGAGCAGCCCGAGCGGCGTCACGACGTTGCCCACGGACTTGCTCATCTTCTTGCGGTCCGGGTCGAGGATCCAGCCCGAGATCGCGGTGTCGGTCCACGGCACGGAGCCGTGCTCGTGGTGGCTGCGCACCACGGTCGCGAACAGCCAGGTGCGGATGATGTCGTGCGCCTGCGGCCGCAGGTCGAACGGGAAGACCCGCGCGAACAGGTCCGGGTCGTCCTCCCAGCCACCGGCGATCTGCGGGCTGAGCGAGCTGGTGGCCCAGGTGTCCATCACGTCCGGGTCCGCAGTGAAGCCGCCGGGAACGTCGCGCTGCGACGCGTCGTAGCCGGCCGGCACCTGCGAGGTCGGGTCGACGGGCAGGTCGGCCTCGTCCGGGAGGAGCGGGCTGTCGTACTGCGGCTCGCCGTTCTCGTCGAGCCGGTACCAGAGCGGGAACGGCACGCCGAAGAAGCGCTGCCGGCTGATCAGCCAGTCGCCGTTCAGGCCGCCGACCCAGTTCTCGTAGCGGCTCTGCATGAAGCCCGGGTGCCACACGAGCTCCTTCCCACGTCCCAGCAGCTCGTCGCGCAGGTCGGCGTCACGACCGCCGTTGCGCAGGTACCACTGGCGGCTGGTGACGATCTCCAAGGGCCGGTCGCCGCGCTCGTAGAACTTGACCGGGTGGCTGATGGCCGTGGGCTCGCCCACCAGGTCACCGCTGTCGGCCAGCAGCTCCACGATGCGCTTCTGCGCCTGCTTCACGGTCTTGCCGGCCAGCTCCCCGTACGGCTCCTCCGCCACCCCGTCCGGTGCGCTCGCCAGGAGGCGGCCGTCACGGCCCACCACGCTGCGCACCGGCAGGTCCAGCTCGCGCCACCACGTCACGTCGGTCGTGTCGCCGAAGGTGCAGATCATTGCGATGCCCGAGCCCTTGGTGGGGTCGGCCAGCTCGTGCGCGTGCACGGGGACCCGGGCGCCGAACAGCGGCGTGGTCACGGTCGTGCCGAACAGCGGCGCGTAGCGCTCGTCGTCCGGGTGCGCCACCAGCGCCACGCAGGCGGGCAGCAGCTCGGGCCGGGTCGTCTCGATGAAGACCTTCTCGCCGTCGGGCTGGTCGAAGCCGATGCGGTGGTAAGCGCCCGGCATCTCGCGGTCGGCGAGCTCGGCCTGCGCGACCGCGGTCTTGTAGTCGACGTCCCACATCGTCGGCGCCTCGGTCGCGTACGCCTCGCCACGCGCCAGGTTGCGCAGGAACGCCCGCTGCGCGGCCCGCCGCGCGCGGTCACCGATCGTCTCGTAGGTGTGCGACCAGTCCACCGACAGTCCGAGCCGCTTGAACAGCCCCTCGAAGACCTGCTCGTCCTCCAGCGTCAGCCGCTGGCACAGCTCGACGAAGTTCTGCCGGCTGATCGAGACCTGCGGCGTGCCCTTCTTCACCGCACCCGCGTCGGCGGGCGGCTCGTACGTCGCGTCGTACGGCTGGCCCGGGTCGCAGCGCACGCCGTAGTAGTTCTGCACCCGGCGCTCGGTCGGCAGGCCGTTGTCGTCCCAGCCCATCGGGTAGAAGACGCGCTTGCCGCGCATCTGCTTGTACCGGGCCTGCAGGTCGGTGTGGGTGTAGCTGAAGACGTGGCCGATGTGCAGGCTGCCGGACACGGTCGGCGGCGGGGTGTCGATGGCGTAGACGTCGGCCCGCTCGGCGGTGCGGTCGAAGGCGTACGTCCCCTGCTCCTGCCACGACGCGCCCCACCGCTCCTCGAGGCCGTCGAGGGTCGGGCGCTCGGGCATGCGGGACTCGGTCACCGGCCCAGTCTAGGGAGGGGTCCCCAGCCGGTTCGGGGCGTCCGTAGGCTCGCGACTCGTGACCGCGCCGTTCCTGACCGAGCTCGAGCTGACCGACTCCTGGGCGTACGGCCACGGCGTCCTGCACGGCGGCTGGCTGCTCGAGACGATCACCTCGGCCGCGCTGGAGCACACCGGGCACCCGCACCCGCTGGCCGTCAGCGCCCACTACGTCGCCGCCCCCCGCGTCGGGACGGCCACGCTCGAGGTGGAGCCGCTCCGGGAGGGCCGCACCGTCGGCTCGCTGCGCGCGCGGCTGTCGCAGGAGGGCAGGCCCAAGGTCGAGGTGACGATCACCGCCGGCACCCTGCCCGCCGCCGGGACGACGCCGTTCCTCGTGGACACCGCTCCCCCGTCCATGCCGACGCCCGAGCAGTGCCCGCGGCAGGTGCAGCCCGAGGGCGTGCCGCGCAACGGCATCACCGAGAACCTCGATGTGCGGCTCGACCCCGCAACCGCCTCGTGGGTGCGCGGCTCCTTCGGCGGCAGCCCGGAGGTGGCCGGTTGGATCCGCTCGGACACCGGCCACCCGATGGACCCGCTGTTCCTGCTGACCGTCGCAGACGCCCTGCCGCCGGTGACGCTCGACCTCGGCATCCCCGGCTGGGTGCCCACCGTCGAGCTGACGGTCCACCTGCGCTGCACCCCCGTCGACGGCTGGCTGCGGGCGGTGCAGCGGACGAAGCTGGTGCAGGGCGGCTGGCTGGACGAGGAGTGCGAGGTCTGGGACTCCTCCGGGCAGCTCGTGGCACAGGCCCGGCAGCTGGCCGGCTACCGGGAGGCCACGGCATGACCGACGGCATGCCCGACGGCATGACCGAGATCCCGATCGACGAGAGCTGGTCGGTCGGCGGCAAGCCGCACGGCGGCTACCTGCTCCGCAGCGCCGTCGCGCTGGCCCTGGACGACGCGCACCCGCACCCGCTGGCGGTCAGCGCGCACTACGTCTCCTCCCCCGACCACGGCACTGCGAGCGTGGACGTCGAGCGGCTGCGGACCGGCCGTCGGGTCGCCTCCTCCCGGGTGCGGATAGCGCAGCACGGCGACGTACGCGCCGAGGTCCTGGTCAGTGCCGGCACCCTGTCGTCGGCGGAGCCGTACTGGACCTCAGGGCTCGTGCCGCCGGCGTTCCCGCCGGTCGAGCAGTGCCCGCGTACGCCCGCCGTCGGCCCGACCGGCGTGAAGGTCGGCTACTTCGACCACGTCGACCTGCGGATGGACATGGCCACCGCCCAGTGGGCGCTGGGCAAGCCGGCCGGGCACGCGGAGGTGCGCGGCTGGATGCGGCGGGCCGACGAGGCGGACGCCTCGCCGCTGGACCTGCTGGTCTTCGCCGACGCCATGCCGCCGGTGACGTTCGACCTCGGGCTGATGGGGTGGGTGCCGACCCTCGAGCTGACCGTCCACCTGCGCGGGCTCGCGGCGCCGGGGTGGCTGCGGGTCGTGCAGCGGGCCACCGTCCTGCGCGACGGGTGGCTGGACGAGGAGTGCTTCATCTGGGACAGCACCGACTCGCTGGTCGTCCAGGCCCGCCAGCTCGCCGGCTACCGGGTGGAGTAGGGCCCGGTCGCTCCTTCGCAAGGTCACCGGCTGCTGACCGGCCGTGCCACCATGCGCGCGAGGTCCTGAGGAGGCGCTCGTGAAGCAGTCCGACTGGCGAGCGGTGCTCGACGTGGTCGCGCCGGCAGCGCTGGCCCACCTGGAGTCGCTGCCGCACCGCCGGGTCTTCCCCGAGGGCGATCACGACCAGGTGCGCGCTGCCCTGGACCACGGGCTCCCGGACGTCGGACTCGACCCGGCGCAGGTGGTGGCCGAGCTCGCGCGCGACCTGCAGCCGTACATCACCGCACACGCGAGCGGTCGCTTCTTCGGCTTCGTCATCGGCGGGCTGCACCCCGCGTCCTGGGGCGCCGAGCTGCTCGTGTCGACCTGGGACCAGAACGCCGGGCTTTTCCCGCCCACGCCCGGGGTCGCGGTGGCCGAGGAGCTGGCCGCGCAGTGGCTGCTCGACCTGGTGCAGCTGCCGGCAGACAGCTCGGTCGGCTTCGTCACAGGCGGACAGATGGCGAACTTCACCTGCCTGGCGGCGGCCCGGGACCAGGTGCTGCGCGAGGTCGGCTGGGACGTGGAGGCCGAGGGCTTGCCCGGGGCACCCCGTGTGACGGTCGTGCTGAAGGAAGGCGTCCACTCCACCGTGCTGCGCGCGCTGCGCTTCCTCGGACTCGGCGAGCGCGCGGCGGTCTTCGTGCCCTGTGACGAGCAGGACCGGGTCCGGCCGGACGAGCTCGCTCGCGTGCTGAGCACGGTCACCGGACCGACGATCCTGACCGTCGAGGCGGGCAACGTGAACACCGGCGCCTTCGACGACTTCGTGGCTGTCGCGGACGTCGTCGAGCGGCACCGGGCGGCCGGCAACCCGACCTGGGCGCACGTCGACGGGGCGGTGATGCTGCTGGCCGCCGCGTCGCCGGCCATGTCAGCGCACGTGCGCGGTATGGACCGCTTCGACTCGTGGTCCACCGACGGGCACAAGCTGCTCAACGTCGCCTACGACTGCGGGGTGGCGATCTGCCGCCACCCGGCCGCGCACCGGGCGGCGATGAGCGTGCAGGCCAGCTACCTCGAGCAGGGCACCGGTGCGCGCGACCCGATGGACTGGAACCCGGAGTTCTCCCGCCGGGCCCGCGGGGTGAGCGTCTACGCCACGCTGCGCTCCCTGGGCCGTGACGGCCTGGCCGACCTGGTGGACCGGACCGTCCGGTTGGCCGGTCGATTTGCGGCGGCGCTGCAGGACAGCGGCCGGGCCGAGATCGTCAACGAGGTCGTCTCGAACCAGGTGCTTGTGCGCTGGCTGGCCGCCGACGGCGACACCGAGGCAGCGCTCGAGCGCGTCATGAACGGCGTACGGGCCGAGGGCACCGCGTTCTTCAGCGGCACGACCTACCGCGGCGAGCGCCTGATGCGGATCTCGGTGTCCGACTGGGCGACCGACGACCAGGACGTGGACCGCGTCGTGGAGTCACTGCTGCGGCACGCCGCGGGCTGAGGAACCCTCAGGCGGACTTGCTGCGGCGCTCCCGCACCGGAGCGGCGGCGTCACGCGGGACCAGCGTCGGCGCGACGTGCTCGAGGACGACCTCGCGGGTGACCAGGCACTTGGAGACGTCGCCGCGCGAGGGCAGGTCGTACATCACCGACAGCAGCACCTCCTCCATGATGGCGCGGAGGCCGCGGGCGCCGGTGCCGCGCAGGATCGCCTGGTCGGCGATCGCGTCGAGCGCCTCGTCGTTGAACTCCAGCTCCACGCCGTCGAGCTCGAACAGCCGGCGGTACTGGCGGATCAGTGCGTTCTTGGGCTCGGTGAGGATCTGGATGAG
>JBKJQM010000477.1:0-4946 GCA_046594005.1 Mycobacteriales bacterium | reverse complement strand
CACCCAGTTCTCCGGCACCGTCTTCATGCTGCTGTGGGGCTTCCCGTTCCTCGTCCTCGGCCAGGGGCTGAGCAGCGGCACCGCGGCCGGTCTGCTCACCGTGATGGTCGTCGTCGGCATGGTCGTCGGCCCGCTGCTCGGCCGGCTCGTCGGTCACTGGCCGTTCCGGCGCTCGGTCCTCGTCCTCGGCGTCGTGGTCCTCACCGCCACGGTGTGGACCGTCGTGCTGGCCTGGCCGGGGCGGGCACCGCTCCCCCTGCTGGTGCTGCTCGTCGTCGTGCTCGGCACCAACGGGCCCGCCTCGATGATCGGCTTCGACTACGCCCGGACGGAGAACCCGCCGACCCGGCTCGGCAGCGCCAGCGGTGTCGTGAACGTGGGCGGCTTCGTGGCCTCCCTGCTGACGATGCTGGGCGTCGGCATCGTGCTGGACCTGGTCACACCCGGCAGCTCCGCGGCCTACTCCCTCGGTGCCTTCAAGGCCGCCTTCGCGGTGCAGTACGTCGTCTGGCTGCTGGGTGCGGCGCAGGTCTGGCGCTACCGGCGCCGGCTGCGCGAGCGGCTCGCCGTCGGCGGCGTCGTCCTCGCGCCGCTGCACCTCGCGGTCGCGGCCCGGCTGCGGGGCGGCTCGGCCTACCGCTGAGCCCGCCACGGCTCGAGACGCGGCAGGAGAGGACGCACGCGGCGGGCCCGCAGGCAGCCCTGCCACACCCCGGCGGTGTAGGCGAGGTCGTCGAGCACGCGCAGGAGGGCCCGCGCCGGCGCCTGCCGGAGTCCACCTGCGACGACCTGCGGACCGGTCGCGACGACGTACGCCGCGGCCAGTGCGGGCACCAGCCGCCGGACCCGGTGCGACACCAGCGCCGCCCCGACCACCAGCGGCAGACCGGGTCGCACGGCGTAGCGACCTGTCGCGCCCAGGGCACTCCACTGCCCGCGCGCGACCAGCGAGCGGGCCACGTCGGCCGGCACGGACGGCAGGGCGCGCGGACCGCGGAGCACCAGCGCCGCAGCGGCGACCGGCCCGAGCAGCGGGTGCAGGAGCGCAGCGGCCCACGGCAGCCCGGACCACGGCGAGACCACGAGGTGGCGCACCTGCCCGGGGTGCCGCCCGTCGAGCGCACCGGCCGAGGTGCCGTAGTCGCGGCGGCGGCGCAGCGCCGCCCGGAGCGAGCGGCGCGCCCCGTGCCGGACGACGACCTCGGGGTCGTAGCGGATGACGCCGCTGCACAGCAGACGCCACACGAGGTCGACGTCCTCGCCGACGTGCAGTGCTTCGTCGAAACCACCTGCGGCAGCGAGCAGGTCGCGGCGGACCAGGAGGACGGTGCTGGGGACGTAGGCCAGCCGGGTCCCGGCCCGTACGTCACCGGCGACCCCGCCGAGGTCCAGCGCCGACAGACCCTGCTCCAGCACGCCGACCAGCCCCGGCGCCGGACCGGACGCGATCCGCGGGGCGACCGCGACGACGCGCGGATCGTCGAAGTGCCCGGTCAGCCGGTCGAGCCAGCCCGCGGGGAGGACGACGTCGGCGTCGACGAAGGCGACCAGCTCCGTGGTCGCCAGCGCGGCGCCGCGGTTGCGGGCGGCACCCGGCCCGCGGCTGGCGTCCTCGCGCAGGACCCGGGCTCTGGGCGCGTGCACAGGGGTCGGGCTGCCGTCGTCCACGACCACCACGGCGACGCCGTCCGGGACGCCGAGGAGGACGGTGGCCACCTCTGCGGACGTGCCGCGCACGGGCACGACGACCGTGACCTCCGACGCGCGGCTCGGACCCGGCTCAGGCAGCAGGAAGCCGTTGCGCAGCAGACGTTCTCGGAGTGCGGGCGCTCGCCTGTGGTCCCGTCCCTCGAGCAGCGCGTCCAGGGCGGCGGCGCCCTCCCCCGACAGTCGCAGCACGCGCATCGGCGCACCGCCGACGAGCAGGTCGGGCCGGGGGCGCGCGACGCCGGGACCGAGCCGCCCGCCGGCGCTCACCCCGTGAAGCCGCCGTCGACGGGCAGCGCGGCGCCGGTCACTCCCGACGCTCCGGCGGAGCACAACCAGGACACCGCCGCGGCGACCTCCGCCGGCTGCAGCAGCCGGCCGGTGCGGGCGTGCCGCGAGAAGTCCTGCGCCGACGGGAGGTCGTAGGCCCGGGCGGTCGCCCCCAGGAGCGCCGTGTCGGTGCTGCCGGGCAGGACGGCGTTCGCGGTGACACCGGAGTCGGCGAGGTCCGCCGCCAGGCTCCGGACGAACCCGAGCGCGGCGTGCTTGGACGCGGCGTACGACGCGAGCCGCGGCAGACCGGTCGTGCCGGCGGCGCTGACCACCGTCACGAAGCGGCCCCTGATGCCCGCGGCGAGCAGGTGCGGCACGGCCGCGCGGCACAGGACGACGACGCCCCGGTAGTTCACGTCGAGGTCGCGCTCCACCAGCGCGGGAGGCAGCTGCCACGCCTTGCCGTGACCGCCGAGGACGCCGGCCACCGCGACGGCGGCCTCCACGGGCGCGAGGTCGGCCCCGGCCGCGACTAGCGCACCGACGTCCGCGGGACGGCGCACGTCGCAGGTCTGCGCCACCACCTGCACGCCGAGATCACGGCACCGCTCGGCAGTGCGGTCCAGGTCGGCCGTCGTCGCGAGCGGGTACTCGAGGGCGGCGTCGTCGGCGCAGACGTCGCCGAGGGCCAACGACCACCCGTCGCGGGCGAGCGCGATGGCGACGGCGGCACCGATGCCCCGGGCCGCGCCGGTGACGACGGCGGTCCTCACGTCGCAGCACCCACCGGCGCGAGCCACGCGTCGACGACCCTGAGCAGGTCGGTGACTGCAGCGTCGAACAGCGCCATCCCGTGCTCGGCGCTGGCCCCGGTCGGGTCGCCCAGCACCCCGTTGGCGCTGACCGCGCGCACACCGCCGCGACGCAGCTCGGGCAGCAGCGCACGCAGGTCGCCGGCGGCTCCGGGCGCGGCCCGGTCGAGGCGCACGCGGTCCGGCGCCAGCGCCAGCTGCAGCGAGGTCTCGGTGTGGCCGGCGTGCGCGTCACCGCCCCAGTGCGGTGACCAGGCGCGCACGTCCCGCCCCTCGTCCTGCAGCTGCGCGACCGCCGCGCGGACCGCCTCGACGTTGCCGCCGTGTGCGGACAGCAGCAGCACGCGCGGCCAGGTGCGGGTCGCGGACCGGCACAGCTCCACCAGCAGCAGGCGCAGCGCGTCGGTACCGATCGACAGCGTGCCGGGGAAGTCCGCGTGCTCGCCGCTCGCGCCGAACGCGACCACGGGCGCGGCCAGCACGTCCGCACGCACCTCGGTCAGCCGGTCGGCCAGCGCCACCGCGAGATCGCTGTCGGTCGAGGCCGGCAAGTGCGGCCCGTGCTGCTCGGTGGCCGCCACGGGCACGACCAGCAGTGCCGCCGCACGCGCCTCCGTCTCCGGCCAGGTCAGCGCGTCCGCCCGGCCGGTCACCGGTCCGAGGCGGGGACGCCGAGGCGGCGGACGAAGCCGTCGGGAACGAGCAGGTCGTCGGGGCACAGGTCGTGCACCGAGGAACGGCCGAGGCCGAGCAGCGCGGAGTCGATGCCGCTGCGCAGGATGTCGAGGACGTTCTCGACGCCGGCCTGACCGTTCGCGGCCAGGCCCCACAGGTAGGCGCGGCCGACCATGACGGCGCGCGCCCCGAGAGCGACGGCCTTGACGACGTCGCTGCCGCGGCGGATGCCGCCGTCGAGGAGCACCTCGATGTCGTCGCCCACCGCCTCGGCGACCGCGGGAAGCGCGCGGATCGCGGCCGGGGTCCCGTCGAGGTTGTTGCCGCCGTGGTTGCTGACCGAGATGGCGTTGAAGCCGACGTCGACCGCGCGCTTGGCGTCGTCGACACGCATGACGCCCTTGAGCATGAGCGGTCCGGTGTAGTGCTCGCGCAGCCACGCGAGGTCCTCCCAGGACGGGAGCTCGGTCTGCATCCACTCGCCGTACGCGCCGAAGAACGTCGGGACGGGCCGGCCGGGCAGCGCCATGTTCGGAACGGTCAGGTCCGGCAGCGCCCGCGTCTTCACCCAGCTGTACGCCCACTTCGGGCGCAGCACGGCCTCCGGGGCGAAGCGCGCCATCGCGCGCATGTCGATCTGCTCGGGGATGTGCGGGCTGCCCCAGTCACGACCGTGCGAGAACGACCAGTCGAGCGTGACGATGATGCCGACCGCGCCGGCCGCCTCGGCCCGACGGACCCGCGCGAGGATGTCCTCCTTGGGCCCGGACCAGTAGAGCTGGAAGAACGTCTTCGGGTTGGCGGCGACGACCTCCTCGACCGTCTTGCTGCCGAACGACGACAGTCCGACAGCGGTACCGCGCGCGGCAGCGGCACGGGCGACCGCGACCTCGCCGTCGGGGTGCACGGCCTGCACTCCGGTCGGCGAGATCATGACCGGCAGCGCGAGGTCCTGGCCCAGGACCGTCGTCGAGAGGTCCCGCTTGGTGTGCAGGCCGGCGACGTGCGGCGCGAACCCGAGCTCACCGAACGAGTCGACGTTGTCGGCCAGCGTCCGGCCGGACTCCGACCCCGCGACCAGCGCCATGTAGACCGACTTCGGCAGCGTCTTCTTGGCGCGGCGCTGCGCCTCAGCGATCGTCTCGAACCAGCCGCCGGCCATCAGGTCCTCGTCGTCAGGGGGTTCTCGTCGCAGGCCCGGTCGGGCCGCCTCGTGCTGATCTGCACCGGGACCGGGCCACCGCGCACACCGCCCTTGTGGGAGTGGTCGAGCGACGGCACCGGCTTGCTGGAGACGCCGAGCAGCGCCGCCTCCCCGTGGCCCTTCACGCACTCCGGGTCCGGCCCGTCGAGCGGCAGCCCGGTGAAGAACTTCGCCGCCATGCAGCCGCCGCGGCACGCGTCGTACTGGTCGCAGCCCGCGCACGCGCCACCGGTCTGCGGCTCGCGGAGCTCGAGGAACAGCTCGCTCTCGCGCCA
>JBKJQM010000395.1:0-19733 GCA_046594005.1 Mycobacteriales bacterium | reverse complement strand
CGATCAGCCGGCGGTTGTCGCGCTGGTGCAGCCCTATGGGCGGCTCGTCCAGCACGTAGAGCACCCCGACCAGGCCCGAGCCGATCTGCGTGGCGAGGCGGATCCGCTGCGCCTCGCCTCCCGCGAGGGTGCCTGCCGAGCGGTCCAGCGACAGGTAGTCCAGGCCTACGTCGAGCAGGAAGCCCAGCCGGGCGCCCACCTCCTTGACGACCCGTTCGGCGATCACGGCCTGCCGCTCCGTGAGCTCGAGGTCGCGCAGGAACGCTGCGCACTCGCCGATCGACATGGCCGCGACCTCGGCGATCGACCGGTCGCCGAGGGTGACCGCGAGGACCTCGGGCTTGAGCCGGGCGCCCTGGCAGACGTCGCACGGCACCTCGCGCATGTAGCCCTCGAAGCGGTCGCGGGAGGTCTCGCTCTCGGCCTCGCCGTGGCGCCGCTCCAGGAAGGGGATGACCCCCTCGTACGCGGTGTAGTAGCTGCGCTCGCGGCCGTAGCGGTTGCGGTAGCGGACGTGGACCTCGGTGGAGTGGCCGTACAGCACGGCCTTCTGCTGACCGGCCGTCAGCTTCTTCCACGGGGTCCTCAGCGTGAAGCCGAGCGCGTCGCCGAGCGCCTGCACCAGCCGGCCGAAGTACTCGATGTTGTGGCCCGAGGACCACGGGGCGATCACGCCCTGCTCGAAGGAGGCGTCCTCGTCGGTGATGACGAGCTCGGGGTCGACCTCCTTCTTGACCCCGAGGCCGTGGCACTCCGGGCAGGCGCCGTACGGGCTGTTGAAGGAGAACGAGCGCGGTTCGAGCTCCTCGAAGCTCAGGTCGTCGTACAGGCAGGCCAGGTGCTCGGAGAAGGTCCGCTCGCGCTCCGGGTCGTCCTCGGGCTTGTCGACGAACTCCAGCACGACCAGCCCGCCGCCGAGGCCGAGCGCGGTCTCGACCGAGTCGGTCAGGCGCCGCTTGCTCGACTCCTTGACCTGCAGGCGGTCCACGACCACCTCGATCGTGTGCTTCTCCTGCTTCTTGAGCTTCGGGGGCTCGGCGAGCGAGTGCACGACACCGTCGACCCGGGCTCGGGAGTAGCCCTTGGTCTGCAGGTCGGCGAACAGGTCGACGTACTCGCCCTTGCGCCCGCGGATCACCGGCGCCAGCACCTGGAAGCGGGTGCCCTCCTCGAGCTCGAGCACCCGGTCGACGATCTGGCTGGGCTGCTGGCGGGCGATGACGCGCCCGCACTGCGGGCAGTGCGGCGTGCCCGCGCGGGCGTACAGCAGGCGCAGGTAGTCGTAGACCTCGGTGATCGTGCCGACCGTCGAGCGGGGGTTGCGCGAGGTCGACTTCTGGTCGATCGAGACCGCCGGCGACAGGCCCTCGATGAAGTCGACGTCGGGCTTGTCCATCTGCCCGAGGAACTGGCGGGCGTACGCCGACAGCGACTCGACGTAGCGGCGCTGGCCCTCGGCGAAGATCGTGTCGAAGGCGAGGCTGGACTTGCCCGAGCCGGACAGCCCGGTGAAGACGATCAGGGCGTCGCGGGGCAGGTCGAGCGAGACGTCCTTGAGGTTGTGCTCACGCGCGCCGCGCACGACGAGGCGGTTGCCCGCGTCGGGGCGCGGGCCGGCGCTGGGCCGGTCGGTGCGGGGGGGCATCGGGTCCTTCGGGCAGCAGGTCCGGCGCCTGGTGGAGGGAAGTCAGGCGCCGCACAGAGGCTAACGTCGGGCACCGACAGGACGCTTCCCGAGCCGCTCCTGCCACTCGCCTCAGCCCTGGCCGGTGAGGTCCCTGCGGTTGTCGGCCTGCCGGTCGAGCTTGCGGTCCGGGCAGCCGACGATCATCGGGCTGCGCACCATGAGCGGGCGGGCAAGCGGGACCAGGGTGGCCGTCCGCTGGCCGAGAACGGTCCACCCGACCTCGACGTCCTCGTACAGGCTGGCCTCCCGCTCGTGGGAGTAGCGGCAGTTGGCCAGCACCGCCGACGCCCTGACCGTGCCGCTCTCCCCCGGGCCGAGCTCGAGCGGCAGTCCGGTGACCGAGCGCACGTCCAGCAGCGGCGCCACACCCGCGACGACCGCGAGCCGGTCGATGCGCATCGGCAGCCAGCCCCGGTTGTGGAGCGTCAGCGTGATCTGGCTGTCCGCGCCGTGCTGGTAGCCCACGACGTCCGTCCCCTTCGGGCCGTACGACGGCAGCGTCAGGGCCGGAGCGGCGCCGGCGTACGTCGCGGTCACCGGGGCGAGGGTCACCGAGGCCACCGCAGCCCGGACCAGTGCGAAGGACAGCAGGGCGATGCCGAGCGCGAGCAGCACCAGCGGCAGGCCGCCGAGCCGCCGCTTCCGACCTGCGGCCGGGCCCGGCCCGGCGCTGGCTCTATGCGCGGCGTCAGGCGCCAGGCCGGCCGTCACGCGCCGGACACCGAGCGGCGCCGCCAGACCAGGTAGGCGCCGGCCGACAGGGCCAGCCCGAGCAGGCCGGGGAGCAGCGAGCCGCCGGTGGCCGGCAGGCCGCGGCCGGAGGCGTCGGCGGGGCGCGCCTGGTCCGCGGGCGCCCGGGTGGCCACGGGTCGGGGGTCGGCCTGACCGGCGGCGGCCTGTCGGCCAGCCGGCACCGGCGGGCTGTCGAACCAGTCGCAGCCGACCGGGTCCGGGTTGTCCTCGCGGTTGTACTCGGAGCACGGTGCGTAGCGGGCGCTCTTGGTGAGGTTCCCGACCGGCGAGACCGACCCCCCGGAGTCGCAGTCGGCCAACGGGACCACGTCGCTGTCGTCGGTGACCTCGCCGGTCGCGGAGACGTTGTCCTGCCAGCAGTTGCCGAGGCCCTGCTCGTCCCAGGAGAAGTCGACGCCGTTGGGCTGGACCACCCCGCTGGGGTGGAAGCCGAGGCGGTTGGCCGTGTAGTGGTTGCCGTTGGAGGTGTCGAGCTGCGACTGCGGCGTGAAGTCCCCGCGGATCGCCCCCGGCACGTAGAACAGCATCGCGCCGGCCCGCCAGTTGTCGTAGATCTCGTTGGCGTGCACGAAGTTGCGGTTGCCCCCGGCCATGAGCACCCCGGTGCCGACCGGGACGGGGAACGCCGGGCAGACGGTGCCTGTGCCGTAGCCACGCTCGGCGGGCTTGCCGGCGCAGCGGCCGGACTGGACGAACTCCGCGTAGTAGTTGCTGTTGTTGCCGTGGATGCGGTTGCGCTCCAGCCACGCGTGGTCCTGCGGCATCCCCGGGTGGCCTCCGACGAAGGAGTCGGTCACGTAGCCGGCGCCGTTGGCGAAGACCTCGTTGTCGTGGAAGTAGACCGAGTTCCCCGCCGTGCCCGAGAACCCGAGCGCGTTGTGGTGGCTCCTGCAGCCGAAGATCTCGACCGCGAAGCGGGACAGCGGACCGGTGTCGGGGTTGTCCTGGTTCACATCCGCGGCCGAGCCCGGGTAGATGCCGGAGTCGCCGTTGTAGGAGGCGTCGCAGTCGCGGATGACGCCGTGGTCGGAGGTGAACGTCAGGATCCCGTAGAGGTCGTTGTCGCGGGCGTTCACGCGGTCGATGGCGTAGCCGTCGACCTCGTGGACGTACAGGCCGTTCTCGCGGGCGAGCTCGAAGGTCATGTTGCGGACGTAGAAGCCGTAGGCCCGGTCCGCCTTCATGCCGTTGTGCTTGCGCCAGTCGCCGTCCTCGTCGAAGCCGCCCTGCAGGAC
This sequence comes from Mycobacteriales bacterium, assembly GCA_046594005.1. Classification (GTDB taxonomy): domain Bacteria; phylum Actinomycetota; class Actinomycetes; order Mycobacteriales; family SCTD01; genus SCTD01. The sequence goes on along the minus strand of JBKJQM010000395.1, from coordinate 16,058 downwards.
GACGTCCTCCCTCCGCTCGCCGGTGCCTTCGATCTGCAGGTCGCACAGCTGGTTGCAGTCGACCCGGTCGGTGTCTGGCGTGCTGTCACCCGCGATCGTGACGAGGTTGATCACCTCGCCGCAGCTCACGATCAGCGGGTAGTCGACGATGCCGCCGTCGTAGTCCTTGGCGCACGCGGCGTCGACCGAGGGCTGCTCGCGGTAGAGCCCGGGCAGCACGTAGATGTTGGTGCCGCGCGTCCGCACCGCGTCGACCGCCGCCTGCATGTCGGCGAAGCCGCACTCCCCCAGCAGGCGCTGGTTGAGCGCCTGGCGCGCAGGGTCGGCCATCTTCGCGATCGCGGCGCCGCTCTCCGGCTTGCACACCACCAGCCGCGGCCTCGCCTCGACGAACGGGCGGTACGACGGGGGGCTCCCCGTCCCGGGCGGGAAGACCGACTTCCGCTCCTCGTGGGCGAAGGCGGCTGGCCCGGTGCCGACGACGAGCGCTGCGGCGGCGGCCAGCAGGGCGAGCAGGCGTCCTCGTGTGCTGAGCATGGATCTCCCCGGTGCGGTCCGTGACTCGTGCACCTCGAGGACAAGGGGTGACGAAAGCCACACCGTAGCGACCCAGCACGGTGGGCGGGCGGCGGTCCCTGTGCGGACCGCCACCGGGGCGACCGTCCTGGTCGACGCGGCGAGCGACCCCCGACGCTCGACCGCCGCCACCGGTAGGTTCCGTCCGGATGACCACGACCGGCGGTTCGGTGTTCGGGGTCGAGCCGAAGCGGCTGCCGAGCGGCGCCAGCGGCCTCCCGCGCGAGCTCGTGCTGGCGTCGCAGCGCCAGCGCCTCATCCACGGGGTCACCCTGGCCGTGTCCGAGAAGGCTCTGCACGGCACGACGATCAGCGACATCGCCGAGCGTGCGGGCGTGTCCAAGAAGACGTTCTACGAGCACTTCACCGACAAGATGGCCTGCTTCCTCGCTGCGTACGACCACGGGGCTGCGGCCCTCATGCTCGAGGTGGTCGCGGCCTCGGTGGGCGCCCGTCGCGCCGGCCTGGTCCCGGTCGACCAGTTCCGCGCCGGCACGCACGCGTACCTCGCCTTCCTGCAGCGCGAGGCGCCGTACGCCCGGACCTTCTGCCTGGAGATGCTCGCGGCCGGGCCCGAGGCCACCGCGCGACACCGGGCCGGCCGTCGGGCCTTCGCGGACAGCGTCGCCGCGTGGCACAGCCTCCACGCACCCACCCATCGCGACTGGCCGGCGGTCACGGCCTTCTCCTTCGAAGCCGCCACCGGCCTGATCTACGAGGTGGCGTCCGGGCGGATCGCCGATGGAGCCAGCGACCAGCTCCTGGACGTGGCGGACGACGTCGTGCGGGCGTCGCTCTCCGTGCTCGGCCTCCGCGCCTGAGCGCGAGAGCAGCGTCCGGTGCGGGGGGCCTTGCGTGCTTTTGTGAGGTGAGTTAAGTTTTCTGGGTACTGGATGGTTTCTAGCGACGGGACACGTCATCGTGGGCGCACTGGGACGTACGCGGATCGCGGCCGCGGCCGGGGTGCTGGCCATCGTGGCGATGCCGGGGGTCATGCACGCCGGCGCAGCCGGTGCGCCCACCTTCACGGTGACCACGCAGAGGGACGCCCCCGACGCCGACCCCGGCGACGGAGTGTGCGCCAGCACGACGAAGGGCGGGGGCTGCAGCCTGCGCGCGGCACTCCAAGAGGCGGAGACCGCCGCCGGAAGCACGGTCCTCGTCCCTGCGGGTCACTACCGCCTGAGCATCCCGCCGCAGGCGACCGACGAGGTCAGCGGGTCGGCGGAGGCCGTCGACGGTGCCCATGGAGACCTGGTCATCGACACGACGACGACCGTTCGGGGTGCCGGTGCCGACCGCACCACCATCGACGGCGCCGGCCTCGACCGGGTCTTCGCGATCGGCCACAGCGGCGACGCGCACCTGACCGACATCACGATCACGGGCGGCGACCCGAGCCAGCGGGGCACGTCTGCGGCGATCGCACTCGGCGGCGCCGTGCTCAACACCGGCGCGGTCACCCTGGATCGCGTCGCACTGGTCGGCAACCGCGCTGACGGAGGCGGCGGCATGTTCAGCACGCCGAGGACGACGCCGCTCGTGCGCGACAGCCTGATCGCGGACAACCGCGCGTACTCCGGTGGTGGGCTGCGGCTGGACTCCGGTGGCACGGTCCTCAACAGCACCATCACGGGCAACGCGCTCCTCCCGTTGCCCGAGACGGTGCAGGCCCTCCAGGACCGCACCTTCCCCACGTTGTTCAGCCTGCTGGTGGACGAGGGGACGGGGTGGGGTGGCGGCATCGACCACCGCGGCGGCGCCGACGTGGTGATCGAGAGCTCCACCATCACCCGCAACCGCGCGATCCGGGGCGGTGGGGGCGTCGCCTCCGGCCAGACCTACGCCCCGGTGTCGGACAAGCTCGCCCTCGGCACCATGACGCTCCAGAACACCATCATCGCCGACAACACCAGCACGGCGGGCTCCCCCGGCTGCCACGTGAAGGACCAGGTGATCACGTCCCTGGGCCACAACCTGGCGACCGACGACACCTGCTTCCTCTCGGCCGTGGGCGACCGGCCGCACACCGATCCGAGGCTCGGCGCGCTGGCCGACAACGGCGGCCCGACGAAGACGCAGGCGCTGCCCGCCAGGAGTCCCGCGGTCGGCTCTGCCCTCGGCTGCCCGGACCACGACCAGCGCGGGTTCCCGCGGCCGCGAGGCAAGGCCTGTGACATCGGGGCGTACGAGCACCAGAAGCGGTAGCAGCGCCGCTCCACCAGGGGCGTGCCAGAGTGGTCGCTCCCACGGCCCCCGGAGGACGCGTGCCCTACACCGGCGAGGTGACGGTCGGCGGAGCCGCCGACGTCCGCACCGCAGGCTGCCTGCAGATCACGAAGGTGGCGACGCCGCCCTTCGACAACAACTGCTACTTGCTGCGCTGCACCGACCCGTCCAACACGACCGGCGACACCGTCCTCGTCGACGCGGCCGGTGACGCACCGACCCTGCTGGGCCTCGTGGGCGACGGCCGGCTCGTCGCCGTCGTCGAGACGCACGGCCACTGGGACCACGTGCAGGCGCTCGCCGAGGTGAAGGAGGCGTCCGGCGCACCGGTGCTCGCGCACCCCGGCGACGCCCCAGGGCTGCCCGTGCCGGCGGACCGCCTCATCAAGGACGGCGACACGGTCGAGGTCGGCACCTGCACCCTCACGGTGATCCACATCGAGGGCCACACGCCCGGCAGCCTCGCGCTGCTGTACGAGGGCGACCCCGAGCGTCCGCACCTCTGGAGCGGGGACAGCCTGTTCCCGGGTGGTCCTGGCAACACCGAGAAGGACGCCGACCGCTTCGGGCGGTTGATGGACGACCTGGAGCGGAAGGTGTTCGGTCCGCTGCCGGACCAGACCTGGGTCTACCCCGGCCATGGCAAGGACACGACGCTCGGCGCCGAGCGCCCGAGCCTTTCGGAGTGGCGTGAGCGAGGCTGGTAGTCAGCAACCGCCTGCCTGTCGGTCGCCGGTTCTAGCCTCGGCTGCATGCCCGCACCGCTGACGAACAGCCAGGTGGACAGGGCCGGTCGCCACCTTCGCAAGTACCTCCGAGGCGAGACGGTCCAGACCGCGGCCCTCGACCTGGCACTCCAGACCCTGCTGCGCTTTCGCGCGGCGCACCAGTATCCGCTGGGGAAGGCGACCATGGGGCTGCGGTCGGTCGTCAAGACGGAGCGGCGCAGCCGTGTCGACGTCTCCCAGCGCCTCAAGCGCGCGCCGACGATCGTGGACAAGCTCGAGCGAGAGCCGACCCTCTCGCTCGCCCGGATGCAGGACATCGGCGGATGCCGAGCCGTCCTCGGCTCCCTCGACGAGCTGCGCAGGGTGGAGTCACGCCTGAAGAAGAACCGTCCGCCTGTCGTCTACGCCGACTACATCGACGCGCCGCGTTCATCCGGCTACCGCGGCGTCCATCTGATCGTCAGGTACGAGGCTCAGGACAACAGTCAGCGCTCGATCGAGGTCCAGCACCGGACGAGGGTCATGCACGAGTGGGCAATCACGGTCGAGCGCCTCTCCGGCCGGATCGGGCAGAACCTGAAGGGCGACGGCCAGCACGCCGTGCAACGACTGCTCGCCGTGATCCCCCACGCCATGGCGCTCGAGGAAGCAGGCATGACGGTCGATGCTTCACTGTTGATGGAGATGGACTTGCTGCGGCGAGAGGCCGCGCCATTCCTGCAGATGGGAGGCGGTGCTCGATGAACAAGATCCAGCACTTCCTGCTCGTGTTCGACCACGCCAAGGGCCAGCTCGTCCAGGAGGAGCACTTCCACGAGGACGGCCGCTCGGCGCTAGCGGCGTACGCCGCCAAGGAGCTGGAGCACTCTGGCGATCGGAACATCGAGATCGTCCTCATCGGGTCCGACTCCATCGAGACGGTGCGCCTGACGCACGGGAACTACTACGACGGCAGCGTCACCGTCTCCAAGTACCTGGCCGGGATCTAGCACCTCGTCTCCGGCGGCCGGAGCGGCTCCCGACGCTGAGCGCTCCCCTGTGAGGGGCTGCTTCACGGAGCGCAGCCTGCTCCCGGGGAGTCCTGGCAAGACCGAGAAGGACGCCGACCGCTTCGGGCGCTTGATGGACGACCTGGAGCGGAAGGTGTTCGGTCCGCTGCCGGACCAGACCTGGGTCTACCCCGGCCATGGCAAGGACACGACGCTCGGCGCCGAGCGCGCTTCCCTGCCGGAGTGGCGCTCGCGGCTGGTAGGTGCGCGGGTCGGCCCGCCGTCCGCCCGCTGGCCGTCCGCGACCGGTCGCGGAATGCTGACCCAGCGGGCCGTCGGCCCGGTTCGCCTGAGCGCTGCCCGGAGGACCCATGCGCATCAGCGTCACACCGAACGGGCCCTACGTCGTCGACGACCGCACGACGCTGCACCGGGCCCGCCGAGTCACCACCGACCAGGGCGAGCCGGTGGCATGGGAGCACGACGCACCCCTGCCGACGGAGGAGAGCTACCTGCTGTGCCGCTGCGGCGCCTCCGGCAACAAGCCCTTCTGCGACGGCAGCCACGCCTCTCAGGACTGGGACGGCACCGAGACCGCCGCGACCAGCAGCTACGACGACCGGGCCAAGACGCTGCCGGGGTCAGGCATGTCGGTACGCGACGACCGGGGGCTGTGCGAGCACGCCGGGTTCTGCAGCAACAAGCTCAGCAACGTCTGGAAGATGGTGCGGGACAGCGACAGCACGACCGTGAAGACCCAGCTCGCCGGGATGGTGGGCAACTGCCCCTCGGGCGCGCTGACCTTCCGGCTCGACGGGACGACCCGCGACCTCGAGCCGGACCTCGCCCCCGGCATCGCGGTGACTGACGACGGCCCGCTGCGGGTGACCGGCGGAGTCACCGTCGAACGCGCCGACGGACAGCCGCTCGAGTCCCGCAACCGCATGACCCTCTGCCGGTGCGGCGCGTCCAAGAACAAGCCGCTGTGCGACGGCAGCCACACCGACATCGGCTTCCGGGACGGCGCCGCGCACTGAGCCACCGCCCGACCGCTCCTCGAGCGGCTAGACGACGATCATGGCCTTCAGAGTGCGACGGCCGGCCATGTCGGCGTAGGCGGTCGGCACGTCGTCCAGGCCGTAGGTGTGGTCGAGCACCGGCCGAGGGTCGAGCCTGCCGGCCAGGACGTCGGCGAGCAGCTCGGGGATGTACGCCCTGGCCGGTGCGATCCCGCCGGCCAGGGTGATGTTGCGGCGGAAGATGGTGCCGAGCTGGAGTCCCTTCACCCCGGCGGGGACCCCGACGTAGCCGACCTTCCCGCCGTCCCGGGCAGCGCCGAGGGCGGTGTCGAGCGACTCCTGGTTCCCGACGCACTCCAGCACCGAGTCGGCGCCGCCGCTCGTCAGCTCGCGCACCTGGGCGACAGCGTCGGCGCCGCGGACGGTGACGACGTCGGTCGCACCGAAGCGGCGGGCCAGCGCCAGCCGGTCCTCGTGGTGGCCCAGCGCGATGATCCGGCCCGCGCCCAGGCGAGCGGCGGCCAGCACACCGCACAGCCCGACCGCACCGTCGCCCACGACGACGACGGTGCCGCCGGCCTCGACGCCCGCAGAGACGGCCGCGTGGTGACCTGTCGGCATCACGTCCGTCAGTGGCAGCACGCTCTGCAGGCGATCGTCCCCGGCCAGCTCTGCCGGAAGGCGCACCAGGGTGCCGTCGGCCTGGGGCACGCGCACGGCCTCGCCCTGACCGCCGTCACCGGCCGGACCGCCGAAGAAGCCACCGCGCACGCAGGAGGAGGGCAGCCCGCGCAGGCAGTTCTCGCAGCTGCCGCAGGACCAGGTGAACGGCGACAGGACGAGGTCGCCGACGGTCACGCTCGTGACGTCGCTGCCGACGGCGTCGACGACGCCGAGGAACTCGTGCCCGATCCGGGTACCGGCCTCCTTCGCCAGCCCGCCGCCGTACGGCCAGAGGTCAGAGCCGCACACGCAGGCGTGCGTGACGCGGACGACGGCGTCGCGGCTGCTCTGCACCTGTGGGTCCGGCACCTCCTCGACGCGGACGTCCTGGGGGCCGTAGAAGACGGTGGCGCGCAACGGTGCTCCTCGTGCGTCGGGGATCTGGACGGTACGTCGACCCGCACGCTGCTCAGCGCACCACCGCTGGGACCTCGAGGAGCAGCGCCCGCTCGACGAGGGGCGCGGCGCGCAGGCGCTCCGCGATCGCGAGCGCCTCCGCTGCGAGCGCCCGCGCGACCTGCGGGTCTCCTGTCACCCGGCAGTGGTCCGACTGGTCGAGCAGGCCGACCGCGAGGTGGTACGGAGAGCCCAGCTCCCGGAAGGCTGACGTCGAGGCGTCGAACGCCGACCCCGCGCCGGGATCGCCGAGCAGGACGAGCAGGCGCACCCCGACCCGCAGCCGCTCCGCCCGGAGCACCGGCGGGACGTGCCCGCGCGGGTGGCCGTCCAGCCAGTCCAGCAGACCGCGCACCTGCGTCGGGTCCTGCAGCACCAGAGCGGCATCCGCGGCGAGAGGCCAGGCCCAACGCACGCCGTCGTTGCGCAGGGTGACCCTGGCGACCTGGTCCAGAGCCTCACGGGCGAAGCCCAGAGCAGTCGCGGCGTCGCCGTCCACCCAGGCGGCCGCGGCGCGAGCCATGGCTCTTCCAGCGCAGGCTTGCGGATCCTCGCCGAAGACGGCGACGTCGAACAGCGGAGCCACGGCTCTGACCCGCGCCGCATCCCCGCGCAGCGCGTGCAGCAGCACCGACACGAAGGCGATCTGGGTGTCGGACCCCATCTGGTCCTCGTCCACACTGACGCGGATCAGCTCGGCTGCCTCGTCCCACTCCCCTGTGACCAGCAGGGCCAGCACGAGGTTGCCGACGGCGACCGCCAGCCGGGGCGCGGCCCCGACGCGCCGGCAGTGCGCCGCAGCCCCCCGGGCCGCCTCGGCCGCACCGACCGCGTTGGTCGTGACGAGGACGTCGGCGAGGTTGAGCAGCGCCCGGCTGATGGCCGTGCTGTCCTGCCGCCTCTCGGCTCGACGCAGCACCTCGCGGTGGTACGCCCCTGCCTCGAGGGGCCTGTTCCTGAACGAGTGCCCGATGCCGCGCGTCGTCAGGAGGTCGTCGATCGTCTCCTCGTCGGCCTCCAGGGCCTGTGCTGCGGACAGCGCTGCCGCGGCGAGGTGGTCGCCCTCTGCGTTGCCGGCGAACGTCTCGGTGAGAGCCAGCTGCCCCATCGCCGCCACCGTGTCCTTGTCAGGCGGGTCCTCGAGGACGGACAACGCCGGGTGCAGCTGCACCCGCGCTTCTTCGTACCGCCCCAACCACGACAGGAGCCGGGCGGTCCGCACGTCGGCTCGAGCACCGTCGCGAGGCAGGTCGTGGAGCCGGTAGAGCGTTGCCGACCGGCGAAGGTGCTCGATGGCCCGCTGGGGGTCGACGTCTCCGGCGGCCAGTCCGGCTCGCTCCCACTGCGCTGCAGCAGCCGGTCCGTCCTCGTGCCGCCCGCTGTCCTCGAGCAGCTGGGCGGCCGCGGAGAACGAGCGCTCGGCGGATGCCGTGGCGCCCGTCCTGACACCGCGGTCGCCGGCACGCACGAGCATGGCGACGGCCTCTGCCCGCAGCTCCGCCACGTCGGGGTCGTCCGGCACTGCCTCGAGCGCGTCGAGCAGGTGCTGGGCGACCACCTCGGCCACCTCTTCTCCGCCGCCCGCGAAGGACTCGCGCAGGTGCGCGGCGACGGCGAGGTGCCGACTCTTGCGCTGACGTCGCGAGAGCCTGTCGTAGGCGACCTGCCGGAGCATCGTCTGCACGAAGGCGTACTGGCCGCGCTGTGGGGAGAGCGGATCCGCGCGGACACCCAGGACCTCTCGACGCAGCAGCTCGGCAAGCCCGCGGTCCACCTCGTCCGGAGCCTGCCCGCTGATCGCCGCAAGAGCTTCGCGCGGGAAGCTCCCACCCAGCACCGCGGCGTCCGAGACCAGACGCGCGAGCTCCGGCGGCAGGGCGTCGAGCCGCGCGGCCAGCAGCGACTGCAGTGTGGCCGGCACCGCGAGGTCACCCAGGTCGCCGATCAGGCGGTAGACGCCGTCGATCGGCTGGACGACGTCCCGGTCGATCAGCATGCGCACCGTCTCGACGGCGTACAGGGGGATGCCCTCCGCGCGCGCGCCGATCGCGCCCTGCGCCGCGGCGGGCATGTCGGGCACGAGCCCCTCGAGCAGCACCGCCATCGACGCGTCTGCCAGCGGCTCCAGGCTGAGCGCGGTGCTGTTCCGGCGTCCGGCGCCCCAGCCGCCCCGGCGCGCTTCCAGCTCAGGCCGGGCGAGCGTGAGCAGGAACAGCGGCACGTCGCGGGCCCAGTCCAGCAGGTGCTCGCAGAAGTCGAGCATCCCGACATCGGCGTGCTGCAGGTCCTCCACCAGCAGCACCACCGGTCCGTGCCCGGCCAGCCGTTCGAAGAACAGCCGCCAGCCGGCGAACAGCTCGTCCCGTCCGAGCGCCAGACCCCCACCTGTCTCGGCACCCAGCAGCTGCCCGAGCCGCGGCTCGACGTACGCCCGCTCGTCCGGGTCGGGCAGCCAACGGGCCAGTCCGAGCACGAGCTTCTCGCCCGCCACGGCGCTCGTGTCCTCCTCGGCGATCCCGAGCCGCTGGCGGACCATCTCCGCTAGCGCCCAGAACGCGACGCCGTCGCCGTACGACAGGCACCGCCCGCGGTGCCAGAGCACGGTGTCCGCGAGCCCGTCGACGTACTTGAAGAACTCCCAGCCCAGCCGCGACTTGCCGACGCCCGCAAGCCCGGTGACGCTCACCAGGCGCGGCGTCCGACGCTCGACGCAGCCGTGGAACAGCTCCTTGACCAGGCGCAGCTCGGGGTCGCGGCCGACGAACGGGCCCTCGAGACCGTCGACGCGCTGCGAGCCTCCGACACCGGACACCACCCGGTCGGCGCGCCACAGGTGCACGGCATCGGTCTTGCCCTTCAACGCGTGCGACCCGGCGTCGGTGAAGCCGACGCCGTCGGCGACGCGACGCGTGCCCTGGTCGACGAGCACGCTGCCTGGCTCCGCAGCTGCCTGCACTCGCGCGGCAGTGTTGACGGCATCCCCCGCGACCATGCCCTGACCCTCGGCACCGAGGGTGACGGCCATCTGCCCGGTCACGACGCCGGCTCGCAGGCAGAGGCCGGCCATGCCGATCTCGCGACCCAGCTCGGCGACGGCATCGACCAGCTCGAGAGCGGCCCTGACGGCCCGCTCCGCGTCACCCTCCTCCGCGGTCGGCGTCCCCCACACCGCCATCACCGCGTCGCCGATGAACTTCTCGACGACGCCGCCGTACCGAGCGATGGTCGTCCGGGCGGTCTCGAAGTAGCGGCTGAGCAGCTCCCGGACCTCCTCCGGGTCGCGCGCCTCGGCCAGCGTGGTGAAACCGACCAGGTCGGCGAACAGCACCGAGCAGACCCGTCGCTCGGCCACCACCGGGTCAGCGGGGTGCGCCGCCTGCTGCACGCCCTGGCGTGCCGCGGCGATGCCCGCCAGCGCCGTGCCGCACTCGTCGCAGAACTTCTGCTCCGGCCGGACGACCGCAGCGCAGGCCGGGCAGGTCCGGACGAGCACGGCGCCGCACTCCGCGCAGAACTTGGCCTCGACCTTGTTGTCAGCCCCGCAGTGGCCGCAGCTCATGACAGGCGAGGATCACACATCCGGCCCGCGACAGCGCGCGGTTCCGGGACTTCTCTGGTCCTCCCGCTGGTGGGCCCAGGCCCCCAGCAGATCCCGTCCGCTCGGGCGGCAGCTCCGCGCGCTGTCCGCGTGGTGACCACACGCTTCGGCGGCTGCTGCGGCGCCTGGCCCTCGGAGCCGCGCGTCCTGATCCCGCGGCGGCCCTGACCGTCAGCGGCTGTCGGGCTCCCCGACCGCCGACGGGAGCTTCTTGACGGCATCCGGGTCCTTGGCGGTCTTGCGCAGCGACGCGACGGTGGTGACGGCGAGGACCAGCACGATGACGCCCAGCGAGACCGGGATGGACACCTCGGGGAAGCGCTCGCTGATGGTGAGGTGGGCGGCTTCGAGCAGCAGCTTCACGCCGATGAACGCCAGGATGACCGACAGGCCGATCGACAGGTAGACGAGCCGGTCGAGCAGGCCGTCGAGCAGGAAGTACAGCTGGCGCAGGCCGAGCAGCGCGAAGGCGTTGGCCGTGAAGACGATGTACGGCTCCTTGGTCAGGCCGAAGATCGCCGGGATCGAGTCGAGCGCGAACAGCACGTCCGTCGAGCCGATGGCGATCATCACGAGCAGCAGCGGCGTGGCCACGCGCTTGCCGTCGACCTTGGTGGTCACCCTGGCCCCGTCGTACTCGCGGGTGGTGGGCAGCACCTTCTCCATGAGCTTCATCAGCGGGTTGCTGCCGACCTCCGGCTCCTCGTCGCGGTGCCGCGCGAGCTGGATCGCCGTGTAGATGAGGAACGCCCCGAACAGGAAGAACACGCCGGAGAACGCCTCGATCACCGCGGCGCCCACGGCGATGAACGCGCCCCGAAGGACCAGGGCCAGGACGATGCCGAACAGCAGCACCTTGTGCTGGTGCTCGGCCGGGACCCGGAAGCTGGCCATGATGATCACGAAGACGAACAGGTTGTCGACGGACAGCGAGTACTCCGTCAGGTAGCCCGCGAAGAACTCGCCGGAGGACTGCCCGCCGGCGAACGCCGCGAGGCCGACGCCGAAGGCGATCGCCAGGGCGACGTAGAAGACGATCCAGCGGGTGGCCTCGCCGACCTGAATGACGTGCGGGCCCTTGCGGGCGGCGAGGGCGAGGTCGATCCCCAGGATGACGACGAAGGCGCCGATCGTGAGGAACCAGGTGTAGGCGTGCACGTCGAGCAAGGGGTTCTCCTCCGGTGGGGCGTGGCTGTCCACCGGAGGTCTCTCCCGCCCCGCCCCGTGGTGCGGGGGGACCGGACCGACCGCGCCGGGCGCCCCCAGAACTCCAGGGCGCCGTGCTGACGACGCGGACGCGCGGGGATACTCCCCTCCGTCGGCGCAGACGCTACCCGCTGAGCGACCACCTGACCCGAGGAGCCCCCGCGTGCCCAGCCTGTCCCCCGAGCTCGCCGCCGTCGCCGAGGCGACCAAGGGCTTCCTGCCCGGGGACGAGGGCGAGGCGCTGCTGTCCGCTGCGCTGGAGGCGCCGAGTGGACTGTGGCTCGAGGTGGGGACGTACTGCGGCAAGTCCACGGTGCACCTCGGCAGCGCCGCACGCGAGCGCGGCGCGCAGCTCGTGACGCTCGACCACCACCGCGGCTCCGAGGAGAACCAGCCGGGCTGGGAGTGGCACGACGCCTCGCTCGTCGACCCGCACACCGGCCGCCTCGAGACGCTGCCGTCGCTGCGCCACACGCTCTGGGACGCCGGCTTGGACGACGTCGTCTCGGTCGTCGTCGGCACGACGCAGCAGGTCGGCCGCTGGTGGACCTCGCCGCTGGCGCTGCTGTTCCTCGACGGCAACCACACCGAGGAGGTCGCCCAGCACGACTACGCCGCCTTCGCCCCGCACGTCCAGCCCGGCGGGCTGCTGCTCATCCACGACGTCTTCGAGCGCGAGCAGGACGGCGGTCGGCCGCCCTGGAACGTCTTCTGCCGCGCGCGCGACAGCGGCGAGTTCGCCGAGGTCAGCGCGCAGGGCTCCCTGCGGGTCCTGCGCCGCCGCTGAGCCACGCCGCGCGCAGGTCGTCCGGCACCGCCGTCGGCCTGCGCTCGGCGTCGGTGAGGACGTACGTCGTCCGGACGCTGCAGCAGCGCCGCTCGCCGACGGAGATCGTCATCGTGATCACGAAGCTCGTGCGCCCGATGCTCTCGACCGTGCCGTCGACCTCGACGACGTCACCCCACCGCGCGGGCGACGACCAGGTCAGCTCGCTGGCCACGACCGAGGTGTCCAGCCCGCGGGCGAGCAGGTCGCCGTACGGCGTGCCCAGCCCGGCGAGCACGTGCGTGACGGCCTCGTCGGCGTACGCCAGGTAGTGCGCGTTGAAGACCACGCCCTGCTGGTCGCACTCGGCGTAGCGGACAGGGGCGGACCACGCGCTCACGGGGCTAGGAGCCGGTGCTGCAGAGCGCGTCGTCGGCGGTGCAGTGGTCGGCCGGGAGCAGGACCCCGGTCGGCAGGTGCTCGCCGCTGAACAGCTCGAGCGTCGTGCCGCCGGCCAGTGCGTCGGCGGCCAGGACCATCGCCGCGGACGTCCAGGACGAGCGCTCCACCGGCCAGCGCACGCCCTCGTCGAACACCAGGCCGGTCCAGTACGAGCCGTCCTCGTGGCGCAGGTGCTGCACCTCGGCCAGCAGCGCCAGCGCCCGGTCGCGGTCGCCGGTGGCGGCCAGCGCCAGGACGAGCTCGGCGGTCTCCGCGCCGGTCACCCAGGGCCGGTCGGACACGCAGCGCAGGCCGTAGCCGGGCACGTGGAAGGTGCGCCACGACGCGGCCAGGCGGGCGTCCGCGGCCGAGCCGCGCAGCGCGCCGGCGAGCACCGGGTAGTACCAGTCCATCGAGAACCGGCTCTTGTCCATGAACACCTCGGGGTGCTCGGCCACCGCGTGCTGGAGCAGGCCCGCGGCCAGCTCCCACTCGGGCGTCGACTCCCCCACCAGAGCGCCGAGCGCGATGCCGCAGCGCAGCGCCTGGTAGGTCGAGGACGAGCCGGTGACCAGCGAGTCGGGGTCGATCGAGCCGTCGGCGCGCTTCAGCCAAGCGATCTGGCCGCCGGGCTGCTGCAGGTCGCAGATGAGGTCGAGCGCGCGGCGGACCACCGGCCACATCTGGTCGACCAGCGAGCGGTCACCGGTGACGAGCCACCACTGCCAGAGCCCCACGGCGACGTACGCGCACTGGTTGGAGTCGACGTCCGGGTCGAGCACCTGGAGACCGGCGTACTTCGTCGCCCAGCCGCCGTCCTCGCGCTGGGTGTCGCGCAGCCAGGCGTACGCCCGCCGCGCCTCGTCCAGCCGGCCGCCGAGCACCAGCGCCATGGCGCACTCGACGTGGTCCCAGGGGTCGGTGTGGCCGTCCGGCCAGGGCAGCGCGCCGGAGGGGTGCTGGACCGCCGCGATCGCCGCGACGGTGCGGTCGAGCTGGTCCGCCGTCAGGACGCCCGGCAGGTCACGCAGCTCCACGGACCGCCCCCGCCTCGGGCTTGCGCAGGTAGACGACCAGGCTCTTGCCGATCACCGGGTCGAGCGTCTTCTCGAGCACGCGGGTGAGCAGCGGCTTCTTCATCATGTCCCAGACCAGCAGGCGGTGGTACGCCTTCACGAGCGGGTGCTCGGCGTTGTCCACGCCGACAGCGCACTTGAGCCACCAGTACGGCGCGTGCAGCGCGTGCGTGTGGTGGCCGTCGACCGGCGTCAGGCCCGCCGTCGTCAGCCGGCGTCGCAGCTCGTCGCCGCGGTAGATGCGGACGTGACCGCCCTCCACCTCGTGGTAGGCGTTCGACAGGGCCCAGCACACCAGCTCCGGCCCCCAGCGCGGCACGGTCACGGCGATGAGGCCGCCGGGCTTGAGCACCCGGAACAGCTCGCCCATGGCGCGGGTGTCCTCGGGCAGGTGCTCGAGCACCTCCGCCGCGATGATGCGGTCGAAGCTGCCGTCGTCGAACGGCAGGGCGTACGCACTGCCGCGCACGGCCTGCGCGGAGGCGCCGAGCGGCACCTCGCCGGCCTCGAGCATCGCCGCGAACATGCCGGAGACGTCCTTCAGCTCGGCCTCGTCGAGGTCGAGCGCGACGACGTCGGCGCCGCGGCGGTACAGCGCGAAGGCGTGCCGGCCACCTCCGCACCCCATGTCGAGGACGCGGTCGCCCTTCCCGACGGGGAAGCGGTCGAAGTCGACGGTCAGCACGGGTTCTTCTCCTCCAGGACGGTGCGGTACCAGGCGACGGTCTGCTCGGCGACCGCCCGCCACGTGAACAGCTCGACGACGCGGGCGCGGCCGGCCGCGCCCAGGCGGGCCGCCAGCTCCGGGTCGTCGAGGATGCGGCCGACGGCAGCGGCCAGCGCCTCGGGATCTCCGGGCGGGACGTGCAGGGCGCTGACGCCGTCCGGGCCGACGACCTCGGGCAGGGCGCCCGCGGTGGTGGCGACCAGGGGGGTGGCGCAGGCCAGCGTCTCGATCGCGGGCAGGCTGAAGCCCTCGTAGAGGCTCGGGACCACGGCCACCTCGGCCGAGCCGAACAGGTCGACCAGCTCGGCCTCGCTGACGCCGGAGACGAAGCGCACGGCGTCGGTCAGCCCGAGCCGCTCGATCGCCGCGTCGGCGGCGCCGCCCGGCTTGGCCCGCCCCACGACGACCAGCTCGACGTCACGCTCGGTGCGCAGCTTGGCGATGGCCTCCAGCAGCGGGACCAGCCCCTTGAGCGGCACGTCGGCGCTGGCGGTCGCCACGATGCGGCCGGGTACGCGCGGCGACGTCGGCGGGCGGAAGACGTCGGTCTCGACGCCAACCGGCACCACCGTCAGCCGCTCCGCGGGGACCCCGAAGTCGCGGACGATGTCGCGGAAGCTGTTCTGGCTCACCGTGAGCAGGGCCGGCAGCTGCCGGACGACCCGCGTCTGCATGCGCAGGAACGAGTACCAGCGGCGGGTCGAGAAGCGCTTGCGGAGGCCCGTGGCGGCGGCCAGGTCGTGACGGCGGTCCTCGGTGATCGGGTGGTGCACCGTGGCGACGACGGGGAAGCCGGCGCGCTGCAGCAGCAGCAGCCCCGTGCCGAGAGTCTGGTTGTCGTGCACCAGGTCGAAGTCGGCGCGGCGGCCGCGCAGCCTGGCAGCGGCCCGCAGGCTGAAGGTGAGCGGCTCCGGGAACGCCGCGGTGCACATCAGCAGGAACTCCAGGACGTCCACCGGCGACCGGAACTCGCGCAGGTGCGGCACCCGGAACGGGTCCGGCTCGCGGTAGAGGTCCAGGCTGGGGACCTGCGTGAGGACCGGACCCCTGCCGTCGACGTCGCGGTCGAGCTCCGGGTACGGCGGGCCGGACAGCACCTCTACCGAGTGCCCGAGGGCCACCAGCTCGCGCGACAGCGCCCGGACGTAGACGCCCTGGCCGCCGCAGTGCGGCTTGCTCCGGTAGCTCAACAGGGCGATGCGCAGAGGACGTCCACCATCAGCGGCGAGCGGCTCTCCCACGCGGGTCTCCCAACGGCCTGTGCGGGCCGAGACGACCTACGGCACCGTAGACAGGTTCGCACACCTGTCTGCGCAGGATGCCCGGCGGCCTGAGACGGGGGTCACCCGCTGCCGCCAGGATCCCCTCACGTCCGCCTCGCCGGTCCACCGGACCGACGGAGCCTGGCCCGTTGACGCGAGGGCGGTCGCGGCGAACAGTAGGCCTGCCTCCAGGGGGTGGGGGCTGTCTCGGCTGGGGGCCACCGATGTCCAAGCTCGTCTCGTCCGACCTGTCCGTCCTCGCTCCGGCGATCCAGGGATTCGAGGGGGTCACGCGCGCTGCAGGCGACGTGGGCTACGACGA
>JBKJQM010000388.1:0-2759 GCA_046594005.1 Mycobacteriales bacterium | reverse complement strand
CCCGAGCTGTGGGGCGGCTCGGCCGACCTCGCCGAGAGCAACAACACGACCATCGACGAGGACAGCTCGTTCCTGCCCGAGGGCAACCCGCTGAAGGGCGCGTCGCCGTACGGCCGCACGCTGCACTTCGGCATCCGCGAGCACGCCATGGGCGCCGTCATGAACGGCATCACCCTGCACGGCGGCACCCGCGTCTACGGCGGCACGTTCCTGGTCTTCAGCGACTACATGCGCGGGGCCGTCCGCCTGGCCGCGCTCATGAAGCTGCCGGTGACCTACGTCTGGACTCACGACTCGATCGGCCTCGGCGAGGACGGTCCGACCCACCAGCCGATCGAGCACCTCGCGTCGCTGCGGGCGCTCCCGGGCCTGGACGTCGTACGGCCGGCCGACGCCAACGAGACGGCGGTCGCCTGGCGGACCATCCTCGAGCACACCGACCGGCCGGCCGGCATCTGCCTCACCCGGCAGAACGTCCCGGTGTGGGACCGCTCCGTGTTCGCCTCCGCCGAGGGCACGGCGCGCGGCGGCTACGTCCTGCGCGACGCGAGCAACGGCGCCCCCGAGGTGCTGCTCGTCGGCACCGGCTCCGAGGTCCAGATCTGCGTCGCCGCGCAGGAGGTCCTCGAGGCCGAGGGCGTCCCGACCCGGGTCGTGTCGATGCCCTGCATCGAGTGGTTCCGCGAGCAGGACGAGGCCTACAAGCGCACCGTCTTCCCGAGCGACGTGAAGGCGCGCGTGTCCGTCGAGGCAGCCGTCTCGCAGGGCTGGCACGAGTGGGTCGGCGAGGCCGGCGAGTGCGTCTCGATCGAGCACTTCGGCGCCAGCGCCCCCTACACCGTGCTGTACGAGCAGTTCGGCATGACGGCCGAGCGCGTGGTCGCTGCGGCGCGCGCGTCCCTGTCGAAGCTGGGCAAGACCACGAACGCCAACTGACCCCCTGGGAGCCGTGCTGATGAGTGCCCTGTCCGACCTGTCCGCCGCAGGTGTCGCCGTGTGGCTCGACGACCTGTCCCGGTCCCGTCTCGAGTCCGGCAACCTCGCCCAGCTCGTCGCCGAGAAGGAGGTCGTCGGGGTCACGACCAACCCGTCCATCTTCCAGAAGGCACTGTCGGACGGTGCCGCCTACGACGAGCAGGTCCGCGACCTCGCGCTGCGCGGGACGGACGTCGGCGAGGCAGTCCGCATGCTCACGACGTACGACGTCCGGTGGGCCTGCGACGTGCTGCGCGAGGTCTACGACCGCACCGACGGCGTCGACGGCCGGGTGTCCATCGAGGTGGACCCGCGCGTCGCGCAGGACACCGAGCGCACCGTCGCCGAGGCCAAGGCGCTGTGGTGGCTGGTCGACCGGCCGAACCTCTACATCAAGATCCCGGCCACCCTGAAGGGCCTGCCGGCCATCACGCAGGTGCTCGCGGAGGGCATCAGCGTCAACGTGACGCTCATCTTCTCCCTGGAGCGCTACGACGCCGTGATGGACGCGTTCCTCGCCGGCCTCGAGCAGGCGCAGGCTCACGGACACGACCTGTCGCGCATAGGATCCGTCGCGTCGTTCTTCGTCAGCCGCGTCGACAGCGAGGTCGACGGACAGCTCGACGCGGACTCCGCACTGCGCGGCAAGGCGGCCATCGCGAACGCCCGGCTGGCCTACGAGCACTACGAGGCCGTCTTCGGGGGCGAGCGATGGAAGGCCCTCGAGGCCGCCGGCGCGAAGCCGCAGCGCCCGCTGTGGGCGTCGACCGGGGTGAAGGACAAGGCCTACGACGACACGCAGTACGTCGTGGAGCTCGTCGCCCCCGGGACCGTGAACACGATGCCGGAAGGCACTCTCGAGGCAGTGGCCGACCACGGCGTCGTCCGCGGTGACACCGTCACCGGCGCCTACACCGACGCCCGTCAGGTGCTGGACGACCTCGCCGCAGCCGGCATCTCCTACGACGACGTCGTCGAGAAGCTGGAGGCCGAGGGCCTGCAGAAGTTCGAGGACTCCTGGAACGAGCTCATCGAGTCGGTCACCGAGCAGCTCGAGAAGGCCGGCGCCGACGTCGCTCCCGACGGTGGCACCGACCCCGCGGGCACGGGCCCGGCGGCCGGCTCGACCGAGAGCAGCAGCACGTGACCTCCTCCGTCTCCGGTGGCGGGCTCACCGTCCGCACCACCGGTGCCGTCCTGCTCGAGGGAGCGCACAGCGTGCTGGCGCGCGCCGCCGACCTGCCCGCCGCGCTCGTCGGCAAGGACGCCACGCTGTGGGGACCGGAGGCAGCCGCCGAGGCCGGCATCCGGCTCGGGTGGCTGGACGCCGTCGAGACCGGCCGTGGACTGGTCGGCCCCGTCACGGCGCTGCGCGACGAGCTGCGCGCCGAGGGCGTCGACCGCGTGGTGCTGTGCGGCATGGGCGGCTCGTCACTCGCTCCCGAGGTCATCTGCGCGACGGCCGGCACTCCCCTGGTCGTCGTGGACACGACCGACCCCGGCCAGGTCCGCGCGGCCCTCGTGGACCTGGAGCGCACCGTCGTCGTGGTGTCCTCGAAGTCCGGCGGCACCCTGGAGACCGACAGCCACCGCCGCGCCGCCCGGGCCGCCTTCGAGGCCGCCGGCGTCGACCCGTCGCGCCGCGTCGTGGTCGTGACCGACCCCGGGTCGCCGTTCGAGAAGGCCGCCCGCGACGAGGGCAGCCGCGAGGTGTTCCTGGCCGACCCCGACGTGGGCGGCCGCTACTCCGCGCTCACCGCCTTCGGCCTGGTGCCCGCCGGCCT
>JBKJQM010000330.1:0-6002 GCA_046594005.1 Mycobacteriales bacterium | reverse complement strand
CTCGAGCCGTACCGCGAGGCCGGCGAGGGCGCACCGGTCACCTGGCTGCACCAGGTCGTCTGATCCGGGTCGTGTGACCAGTATGTTCCGGTCTGTGAGGTTGTGATCGCCAGGAGGGGGGACTCCTCGTCCCGACGCCCGGACCCATGACCTCCCAGGAGACCTGCATGCTGCTCGCCAAGATCGACTTCGAGGGGGGCTTCAACGACGCCTTCCAGGAGGGCATCGCCCTGCTGCCGAAGATCGGCTACTTCCTGCTGATCCTGATCATCGGCATCTTCGTCGCCAAGATCGTCGCGAAGATCCTCACGAAGGTCCTGCAGAAGGTCGGCTTCGACAACCTCGTCGAGCGGGGCGGCATCAAGCAGGCGCTCTCGAAGAGCAAGTACGACGCTGCCGGCATCCTGGGCAAGATCGTCTACTACTTTATCTTCCTGCTCGTGCTCTCCGCCGCGTTCGGCGTCTTCGGCTCGGACAACCCGGTGAGCGTGTTCCTCGCGAAGATCATCGCGTTCCTGCCGAACGTCTTCGTCGCCGTCCTGGTCATCGTGATCGCCGCCGCCGTCGCCGCGGCCGTCAAGGAGCTCGTCGGCAACCTGCTCGGCGGCCTGTCCTACGGCGCCAGCCTGGCCAACGCGCTGTCGCTCGTGATCATCGCGTTCGGCGTGTTCGCGGCCCTCGACCAGCTGCAGATCGCCCCGCTCATCACCACCGCGGTCTTCTACGCGCTGCTGGCGCTGGTCGTGCTGCCGCTGATCATCGCCTTCGGCGTCGGCGGCATCGAGCCGGCCCGCGACGCGATCCGCACCCTGCAGGACAAGGGCCAGCAGCGGGCCCAGGAGGTCAAGCAGGAGGCCACCGGAAGCGAGCCCCAGGCCCCGGCTGCGCGCCGCACCCGTACCGCCACGACGGCCGCTCCGGCCCGCCGTCGCCGTCCCACCGCCTAGCCCCACCCGCACGACCGAGCGCCCGGCGGAGACCGCTTCCGCCGGGCGCTCGTGCGTCCGGGTCCGGTACGTGGGCAAGCATGACGTCGTGACCTCTACGACGGACGCCGATCTGAAGGCCGGTGCCCGTGCCGGCGTGCGCTTGGGCCTGGGGCTGGCAGTCGGCCTCGTCGGGGCTGCGCTCGTGGTGGTCGTCGCGGTGCTGGTCCGCACCGCGTACCCGCCGCTGGTCGACGCCGACCTGGCCGTCAGCCGCGCTGCGGAGCGGGCCGTGGAGGCCTCGCCGGCCCTGCTCGCGGTCGCCAAGGCCGTCACGCTGCTGGGCGAGCCCGTCCTGATCACCGTGGGCGCAGTGCTGATCGCCGCCGGCCTCGCGGTGACCGGTCGCCTGCGCCTCGCGCTGTACGTCGTGGCCGCACGCGTCGGAGCGCTACTGCTCTCCCAGGGCCTCAAGCACGCCGTCGACCGGGCCCGGCCCGTGTTCGACTCGCCGGTGGCGACGGCGCTCGGCCCGTCCTTCCCGTCGGGCCACGCCCTCGGCTCGGCTGCCTTCTGGACCACCACCGCGATCCTCGTGCTGCCGCGGGTGCGGCGCAGCCGACCGGTCCTCGCCCTGGCGATGCTGATCGCCGTCCTGGTGGCCGCGAGCCGGGTGCTGCTGGGCGTCCACTACCTGAGTGACGTCACCGTCGGGCTGCTGCTCGGCTTCGGCTGGGCGGCGCTGTGCACGGCGGTCTTCGTGCGCGAGCGGTCGGAGCGCAGGCGCCCGGTCGAGGTCGCAGAGCAGGGGATCGGCGCGTGAGGGACCCCGCCGACGACCTGCGCGCCATCGCGTTCTGCCTGGAGCGGGCGCTCGAGCCGTCCTACCGCGTCCGCGCCTTCCGCACGGCTGCCGGTGTCGTCGACCGCACGCCGCGCGCCGAGCTCGAAGAGCGCGCGGCCGCCGGCTCGCTCGCGGAGCTGTCCGGCATCGGCAAGGTCACCGCGCTCGTGGTCACCGAGTCGCTCTCGGGGGAGGAGCCGGTCTACCTCCGTCGCGTCTCGACGCTCGGCAACACCCCGGTGTCCGAGGGCGCCGCCGCGCTGCGCAGCCCCCTGAAGGGGGACCTGCACACCCACAGCGACTGGTCCGACGGCGGGTCGCCGATCGAGGAGATGGCCCGGGCCGGGCGCGCGCTCGGCCACGAGTACATGGTCCTGACCGACCACTCGCCGCGCCTCACCGTCGCGAACGGCCTGAGCCCGGAGCGCCTCCTGCAGCAGCTCGACGTGGTCGCCGAGCTCAACGAGCGCTTCGCCGAGGACGGCGGCCCGCCCTTCCGGCTGCTCACCGGCATCGAGTGCGACATCCTCGAGGACGGCCGCTTAGACCAGGAGCCCGAGCTGCTCGCGCGCCTCGACGTGGTCGTCGCCAGCGTGCACTCGAAGCTCCGGATGCCGGCCGCCGACATGACACCGCGCATGGTCGCCGCCATCAGCAACCCGCACACCGACGTCCTGGGGCACTGCACGGGCCGGCAGGTGCTCGGTCACGGACGCGGCGGCAAGGGCCGTCCGGAGAGCGAGTTCGACGCGGAGGTCGTGTTCGCCGCGTGCGCGCAGTTCGGCGTCGCTGTGGAGGTCAACAGCCGGCCCGAGCGACTGGACCCGCCCAAGCGCCTGCTGCGGCTGGCCCTCGAGGCCGGCTGCAGGGTCGCGATCGACACCGACGCGCACGCGCCCGGGCAGCTCGACTGGCAGCACCTGGGCTGCGAGCGCGCCTACCTGACCGGGGTGCAGGCCGAGGACGTCGTCAACGCGTGGAGCGTCGAGGAGCTGCTCAGATGGACGGACCGGGCTGCCGCTGCAGCGGGATGAGCGCCAGGACCGAGCCGGTGAGCAGGTCGGTGCACGCGTCGGGGATCGCGTCGGCGACCAGCAGCGCGCACGCGGCGTCGAGGCACAGCGCCAGAACGCGCGCGGTCTCGCGGTCGTCGACCGGCGTGGTACGGCAGGACGGGCACGGGCGGGACAGGCCCTCGGTGCCCGTACGACGCACCAGCGCCCAGGTGCGGCGACGGCTCGTGACGACAGCGGCCTGGAAGGCGGCCGCGGCTGCCTCCGCCCGGTCGCCCTCGGCGACGAACGAGCGGTCCACGAGCGCGTCGAACAGCGCCCTGCCCTGCTGGTCGTGGCAGCGGGTGGCCAGCTGGGGCAACGAGGCCAGCAACGACTTCACCTGCTCCGCTCGCGGGCCCAGGTCGGGCTCGTCGATCGACGGGGTCGTGTAGACCGAGCGCCAGGGGCGCAGCAAGGCGGCGTACTCGGACTTCGACAGCACCGGGCGCGCGTAGACGGCAGCGATCGCGTCGCGGACCGTCTTGAGCGCCATCGTCGTCACCGCGGAGTCGACCGTGAGGTACGGCGCAGTGCCGATCAGGTCGTCGGCGAACAGCGCCGCCACGGCGTCGAAGGCCGCGAGCACCTCGACGACCAGCGGGCTGCCGGGGGACAGGGCACGGTCGCGGGCCTCCGCCAGCGACGGGCTGTTGATCCAGCCCTGAGCCAGTCTCGGGAGGTCGGCGTCGGCGACGTGCGCGAGCTGCGCCAGCACGCCGAGGATCTCCGGCAGGTTGGGGTGGTCCGCCAGTCGCGGCACCGCCGCGACCTTGCCCAGCCTGGCGCCCATGACCTGCTCCGCTCGTCCGGCCGTGCCCGACTCCTGCTGGAGTCTGCGGCACGTGGAGGGCCGAACTGGAGCGAACGCGCCGATCCGGGGTCCGGAACTGCCCGGAATGACCAGGTCGCCTGGGCAGGACTAGAAGCGGTGGGTCTCCACGTGACCACCCGACAGCGTCGCCCAGACCTCCTGGAGGTTGGGGAACGACTCGCCCACCGGCAGCGTGCGCAGCTGGGCGAGGATCGCGTCCGGGGCCGCGTTGCCGGTGGCCACCTGGACGAGCTCCTCTCGGGTCGCTGGCCAGACGCGGCCGAGGTAGCCGGCCAGCTCCGAGCGGCGCTCCACGTCGACCTCGGTCATCCCGTCGGGGACGCCGCCGGCGAGGGTGCCGTTCGGGACCAGGTCGACGTCCGGCTGGTCCTCACCCGAGGGCTCGGGGGAGTTCCAGTCCTCGCGGCTGTCGTGGCCCGAGCGGATGAGCCCGTCCACGTCGTGCGCCAGGGCCTCGTCCATGCGTGCGCTGTGCTTGTCGCTTCCGCGTTCCATGTCCGCGACGTACCCGAGTCGACCCTGCCTACTCCGCGCCGCCAGTCGTCGTGTCCTTACCAGCGGGCAGCTGCTCCGACAGCAGGTCGTACTGGTCCAGCGCCTTGCGCGGCAGGTCTGCGTCCACCTCGCCGCGTCGCGCCAGCTCGGTCAGCACCGCCACCGCGATCGACTCCGGGTCGATCTTGAAGTGGCGCCGCAGCGACGCCCGGGTGTCCGAGCGTCCGAACCCGTCGGTGCCGAGTGAGGTGTAGTCGTTGGGCACCCAGCGGCTGATGAGGTCCGGCACCGCGCGCATCCAGTCGCTGACCGCGACGACGGGGCCGGTCGTCGACATGAGCTGCTGGGTCACGTACGGCGTCTCCTGCGGCTGACCCGGGTGCAGCAGGTTGTGCTGCTCGCAGGCGACGGCGTCGCGGCGCAGCTCGTTCCAGCTGGTGACGCTCCAGACGTCGGCCGCGACGCCCCAGTCCTCCTGCAGGATGCGCTGCGCGTCGAGGGCGAGGCGCACCGTGATGCCGCTCGCGAGCACCTGCGCGCGGGCCCCGTCGCCCTGGCCCTGGCTGTACCGGTACAGCCCCTTGAGCACGCCCTCGCGCAGCCGTGGCAGGTCGGGCAGGACCGGCTGCGGGTAGGGCTCGTTGTAGACGGTCAGGTAGTAGTAGACGTCCTCCGCGTCCTCCCCGTACATGCGCCGCAGGCCGTCCTCGACGATGAACGCGACCTCGTAGCCGAAGGCCGGGTCGTACGCCACCACCGCAGGGTTGGTGCCCGCGATCAGCAGGCTGTGGCCGTCCTGGTGCTGGAGCCCCTCGCCGTTCAGCGTCGTGCGGCCGGCGGTCGCGCCGAGCAGGAAGCCGCGGGCGAGCTGGTCGGCCATCGCCCACATCTGGTCGCCGGTGCGCTGGAAGCCGAACATCGAGTAGAAGACGTAGACCGGGATCATCGTCTCGCCGTGAGTGGCGTAGGACGATCCGGCTGCGATCACCGAACCCATCGAGCCGGCCTCGGAGATCCCCTCGTGCAGGATCTGCCCCTGCAGGCTCTCCTTGTAGGACAGCAGCAGCTCGCGGTCGACCGCGTCGTACGTCTGCCCGAAAGGCGAGTAGATCTTGGCCGTCGGGAACATCGCGTCGATGCCGAACGTCCTTGCCTCATCGGGAATCACCGGCACGATGCGCTGCCCGATGCCCTTGTCCTTCATGAGGTCCTTGAGCAACCGGACGAAGGCCATCGTGGTCGCGACCGCCTGCTTGCCCGAGCCGCGCTTGAGCTCGTCGTAGACCTCCGGACCGGGCAGGGTGAGGGCGGGGCCACGCACCACCCGGCGCGGCACCGACCCGCCGAGCTCGGAGCGTCGCTGCTTCATGTACTCGATCTCGGCGCTGTCCGGACCCGGGTGGAAGTACGGCGGCAGCGCGCCCTCGAGGGCTTTGTCGCTGATGTCGATGTGCAGGCGGTCGCGCAGCTCCTTGAGCTCGTCCTTCGTGAGCTTCTTCATCTGGTGCGTGGCGTTGCGGCCCTCGAAGTCCTTGCCGAGGGTCCAGCCCTTGATGGTGTGCGCCAGGATCACCGTTGGCTGCCCGGTGTGCTTGGTGGCCGAGTGGAACGCGGCGTAGACCTTGCGGTAGTCGTGGCCGCCGCGCGGCAATCCGCGGATCTGCTCGTCGGACAGGTGCGCGACCATCTCGAGCAGGCGCGGATCGGTGCCGAAGAAGTTCTCCCGGGTGTATGCGCCGCTCTCGACCGAGTAGGTCTGGAACTGCCCGTCCGGGGTGGTGTTCATGGCGTTGACGAGCAGGCCGTCGACGTCCTTGGCCAGCAGTGCATCCCACTCGCGGCCCCACACG
>JBKJQM010000328.1:0-2925 GCA_046594005.1 Mycobacteriales bacterium | reverse complement strand
GAGCAGCCCCATGACGCCCTCGACCACCGCGATGTCGGCGCCGCGCGCGCCGTGCAGGAGCAGGGGACGGATGCGCTCCTCGCCGACGAGGACCGGGTCGAGGTTGCGGCCGGGGCGACCGGTGGCGAGCGCGTGGTAGCCGGGGTCGATGTAGTCGGGACCGACCTTGTGCGGGCTCACCTGCAACCCGCGCGCGGTCAGCGCCGCCATGAGACCCGTTGCCACGGTGGTCTTCCCGGCGCCGGAGGACGGGGCGGCGATGACGAGCCGCGGCATCGTCACCACTCTATCCCCCGTTGGCCCTTCTGGCCGGCGTCCATCGGGTGCTTCACCTTCGTGGTCGACATGACCAGGTCGGCGGCCTCGACGAGGGAGGGGTGCGCGTCGCGTCCGGTGATGACGACGTGCTGGGTGCCGGGCCGGTCGCGCAGCACCTGCACGACCTCCTCGACGTCGACCCAGCCCCACTTCATGGGGTAGGTGAACTCGTCCAGCACGTAGAAGCGGTAGGTCTCGGCCGCCAGGTCGCGCTTGACCTGCTCCCAGCCCTCGCGGGCGTTCGCGGCGTGGTCGTCGTCGCTGCCCTGCTTGCGGGTCCAGGACCAGCCCTCGCCCATCTTGTGCCAGGCGACAGTGCCGCCCTCCTCGCTCGCCCCGAGGACCTTGAGGGCCTGCTCCTCGCCGACCTTCCACTTCGCGCTCTTGACGAACTGGAAGACCCCGATCGGCCAGCCCTGGTTCCAGGCGCGGAGCGCGAGCCCGAAGGCGGCGGTGGACTTGCCCTTCATCTCGCCGGTGTGCACGACGAGCAGCGCGCGGTTGCGGCGCTGGCGGGTGGTGAGCCCGTCGTCCGGAACCGACTCCGGGACGCCCTGCGGACTCACCTACGCCACCGCCTTCACGACGCGGGTGAGCGAGTCGGCGGACAGCTCCTCGAGCCGCAGCGCGAGACCGCCCAGCTGCACGCCGAGCTCCTGCGCGAGGCCGAGCCGAACCGGTCCGCTCTCGCAGTCGACGACGACGCACGCCGCGCCGCTGCGGGCCAGGTGGGCGGCCGCCAACTCGGGAGCAGGTCCGCTGGTGTGCCGGCCGTCCGTGACGACGACGACCAGCGCGCGTCGTGCACGGTCCCGCACCTGCTCGACGCGCAGCACCTCGGCGGCGCGCAGCAGCCCGGCGGACAGCGGCGTACGACCGCCGGTCGGCAGCGTCTCCAAGCGCACGGCCGCGGCGTCGACGCTGCTGGTCGGCGGCAGCACCAGCTCGGCCTCGGCGCCGCGGAAGCTGACGAGCGCCACCTTGTCGCGGCGCTGGTAGGCGTCGGTCAGCAGCGACAGGACGGCGCCCTTGACCGCGCTCATCCGGGAGCGGGCGGCCATCGAGCCCGAGGCGTCCACGACGAACAGCACGAGGTTGCCCTCACGACCCTCGCGGACCGCCTCGCGCAGGTCGCTCGTGCGCACGACCACGCCGTTGCCGGAGCGGCCGCGCGCGCCCTGGTGCGGTGCAGCGGCGCGCAGCGTCGCCGTGAGGTGCAGCGAGGCGAGCCGTCCTTCGGGCAGGCGCGCTCCGGTGAGGCGGCCGCTGCCGCCCTCGGTCCGGGACCGGCGTCCGGACGCACCAGGACGGCGGTTGACGCCGGGCACGCGCAGGGCGACCGGGTCGAAGGTCGGGCCGGCCGCGGCCGGTGCCTGCTCGGACGAGGCGCGCGCTCCGACGGGCGCCGCGTCCTCCTGCGCACTCTCGGAGCCGTCCTCGGCCGGAGCCGGCTCGGGGGCGCGCCCGCCGCCGCCGCCCGAGGGGTCGTCGTCCTTCGGCCCAGGATCCGGCGGCACGGAGTCCAGCGCGTCGTCGAGCTGCTGCTCGTCCAGTCCCGGCGCCTCGAACGGCGTGCGTCGCCGGCGGTGCGGCAGGGCGAGGCGCGCCGCCGTACGCACGTCCTCGGTCGTGACCTCAGTGCGGTCGGCCCACGCGGCGAGCGCCACGGCGGCCTTGGCGGTCACCAGGTCGGCGCGCAGGCCGTCGACGTCGAAGGCGGCGCAGACGGTCGTGACCTCCTGCAGGGCGTGGTCGCCGAGGACCACCGACGGCAGCCGCGCGCGGGCAGCGGCGATGTGGCCGGCCAGCTCGGCGTCGGCAGCGGCGTACTGCGCGGCGAAGGCCTCGGGGTCGGCCTCGTACGCCAGCCGGCGACGGACGACGTCGGCGCGCTCGACCGGGTCACGGGTTGCGGCGACCTCGACGGTCAGGCCGAAGCGGTCGAGCAGCTGCGGCCGCAGCTCCCCCTCCTCGGGGTTCATCGTCCCGACGAGCAGAAAACGTGCGGCGTGCTCCACGGAGACGCCCTCCCGCTCGACGTACGACGTCCCGAGGGCCGCCGCGTCGAGCAGCAGGTCGACCAGGTGGTCGTGCAGGAGGTTGACCTCGTCGACGTAGAGCACGCCGCGGTGGGCGGCCGCGAGCAGGCCGGGCTCGTACGCCGAGACGCCGGTCGTGAGCGCGCGCTCGAGGTCGAGCGAGCCGACGAGCCGGTCCTCGGAGGCGCCGACGGGGAGCTCGACGAGGCGGGCGGGGCGGCTGGTGGCGGAGCGGTGACCGGCGAGGTCGGGGCAGGCCGGGTCCGGGGCGGCCGGCGAGCACGAGAAGCGGCAGCCCTCGACGACGTCGACGGGCGGAAGCAGAGCGGCCAGCGCGCGCACGACGGTGGACTTGGCGGTGCCCTTCTCGCCGCGCACGAGCACGCCCCCGACAGCCGGGGAGACGGCGTTCACGATCAGCGCGAGGCGCAGGTCGTCCAGGCCGACGACGGCCGAGAACGGGTACAGCGGGCCGCTCAAGAAGGATCAGTGGCGCGCACGGCCGGGCCTTTCCTGGGGGTCCGCGCCCCGGGTGGACGGATCGACGGGGAGGAGTGTCTGGCTCACC
>JBKJQM010000154.1:0-4972 GCA_046594005.1 Mycobacteriales bacterium | reverse complement strand
GTCGAGCTCGTACATGCCGCAGATGTCCGCCGACCACGGCCGCAGCCGGTGCCGGTCGGGCTCGGGCACCCCGAGCATCTCGGCGATGACCGTCACCGGCAGCGGCTCGGCGATCGCCGCAATGAGGTCGAACTCCCCTTCCTGCAGTGCATTCTCGACGAGACCGTCCGTCACCGCCTCGATCGTCCCGCGCAGCCGCTCGACCGTCCGCGGCGTGAACGCGCGGCTCACCAGACGCCGCAGCCGCGTGTGGTCGGGCGGCTCGACGTCGAGCATCCCGCCGCGGACGACCCGCCAGAACGGCGCGTGCTCGGCCGGCTCCTCGGGCCGTCCCATCTCCGCGTGGGTCGCGACGTGCAGGTAGCTGCGGCCAAGCCGCCGGTCACGCAGCAGGGCGTCCACGTCGGCGTGCCGGGCCACCAGCCACTTGTCGGTGCGCGGGTCGTGCTGCACTCGTGGTCCCTCGCGCAGCGCGGCGTAGGCGTCGTAGGGGTGCGCGACGAAGGCCGGGTCGGAGGGCGCGAACAGGTCGACGGCGGGCACGTCCGAACGCTAGCCCCGTCGCCGCGCCTACCGTACGAGCCGTGCCGCCCGTCCTCGCCGTCGTCGGCGACCTCGTCGAGGACGTCGTGGTCTGGACCGAGACGCCCGTGCAGCGGGGTACGGACACGCCGGCGCGGGTCTTCCGGTCGCGGGGTGGCAGCGCAGCGAACGTGGCCGCGGCGGCCGGCGACCGTGTGGCCACCCGCTTCCTCGGCTGCGTGGGCGACGACCCGCTGGGGGACCGGTTGTGCGCCGACCTCGCTGCGACCGGGGTCGACGTCCGGGCGCAGCGCCGCGGGCGGACCGGCACCGTCGTCGTGCTCGTCGACGCGGACGGGGAGCGGACGTTCCTGCCTGACCGGGCCGCGGCGGCGGACCTCGCGCCGGTGGACGACGACGAGCTCGAGGACGTGGCCGTGCTGCACGTCCCCGCGTACGGCCTGCACGGTGGTCGCACTGCCGCATCTGCAGAAGCACTGCTGGACAGCGCATCTCGGCTGGACATCGGGATCAGCCTCGACGCGTCGTCCTGGGCGGTGCTGCGGGCGCTGGGCGTGGAGCACTACCGGGGACTGGTGGCGCGGCTGCGCGCCGAGGTGCTGTTCGCCAACGCCGACGAGGCCCGTGAGCTGGACCTGCTCGAGCGACCGGTCCCCGGAGTGACGGTGGTGCTCAAGGACGGCCCGCGGCCGACCCGGGTGGTGCTGCCGGACGGCACGTCCCTGACCGTCCCGGTGGAGCCGGTCACCGGGGTGCGCGACTCGACGGGCGCCGGCGACGCCTTCGCCGCCGGCTGGCTGTCGGCGAGGATGGAGGGCCTCGACGTCCGGGCGCGCGTGGACCGCGCGCACACGCTCGCGCGTCGGGTGCTGGCCTCCCCCGGGGCCGGCGGGCCCCGCACCGAGGAGCACCCGTGATCGTCGTCCATCCCCGCGTCCGCGCAGCCCTGGATGAGGGCCGTCCGGTGGTGGCCATGGAGTCGACGATCTACTCGACGCTCGGGCTGCCCGTGCCGCACAACGCCGAGGCGCTGCGGCGCTGCACCGCCGCGGTCGAGGCCGGCGGCGCCGTGCCCGCCGTCACCGCGGTGCTCGACGGGCAGTGGCGGGTAGGCCTGTCCGAGCAGGAGGAGGCGCGCGTCCTGCTGGGCACGCGCAAGGTCGCCGAGCGCGACCTCGCCGTGGCGGCCGCCCAGTCGTGGGACGTCGGCGTCACCACCGTCTCGGCCTCGGTCGCCCTGGCCCACCGCGCCGGCATCTCGGTCTTCGCCACCGGCGGCATCGGCGGCGTCCACCGCGGCGTCGAGATGAGCGGTGATGTCTCCGCCGACCTCGACGCCCTCGCGAGCCACCCCGTGGTCACCGTGTGCGCGGGGGCGAAGTCGTTCCTCGACCTCGCCCGCACCCTCGAGCTGCTCGAGACCTCCGGCGTCCCCATCCTCGGGTGGCGGCACCCGGACTTCCCGGCGTTCTACGTGCGGTCGAGCGGACTTCCCGTCCCCCACGTCGTGCAGGACGCCGACGAGGTGGCTCGGGTGCTGCGGTCCAGGTCGCGCGAGCAGACCGGGGTGCTGCTGACGGTGCCGATCCCGGAGGCCGACGAGCTCGACCGGGAGCAGCACGACGCGGCGCTCACGACGGCGTTGCAGGCCGCCCGCGAGGCGGGCATCACGGGCGCGGCGGTGACGCCGTTCGTCCTCGAGCGGGTCGGCCGCGCGACCGAGGGCGGCAGCGTCCCGGCGAACCTGGCGCTGGCCGAGAACAATGCCCGGGTGGCTGCCGAGGTGGCGGTGGCGCTCGCCCGCTGAGCCGTCTGCGGGCACCGCCGCCGGCCCGCACTGGGCCGTTCGGCCCCGGCACGTCGGGCCATGGTCGAAGTGCGGACAGAGGCGGACACTCGAGGCATGTCGCCGTGCAGCTGCCCCGAGTCCGCTCTGACCTCCGTCGCCTTCGCCACGGACGTCGTGCTGCTGCGCTGCACGTCGCACGAGGTGCAGACCTGGGTCGTCGACGGCCGTACGGCACCGAGGTCGGCGGCGCTGAGCAGCCTGCGGGAGCTGTTCGACGACCGCCGCGGGACGCGGTCGCCCACGCCGGTGCGCGCCGTCCGACCGGCACCCCCGCGCGTCGTCCGGCTGGACGACCCCTATCCGCTGAGCTCCTCCTCCGACGCGCTGGCCGCGTTGCTGCGCGAGCGCGGCTTCACCGGGGCGTGGGCCGTCGCCTGAGGCTCAGCCCGCCAGCGCCTGCACCGGGACCGGGACCGACGGCTGAACTCGAGCTCGGCGTGGGGGTCGCGACCGTGCGGGACGGCTACCAGCGGTCGTGGACGTGCGGACGGACGAGCCGGTCGTAGACGTCCTCCAGCCGCTGGAGGACCTCCGGGCCCAGGGGCGGCAGGTCCGCGGCAGCGGCGTTCGACTCGGCCTGCCCGGCGTTGCGGGCACCGGGGATGACCGTGCTGACGCCCGGCTGGTCGGCGATCCAGCGCAGCGCCAACTGAGCCGTCGTGGCGCCGGGCGGGGTGAGGCCCGCGACCTCCCGTGCGGCGGCCAGACCGACGTCGTAGGGGACGCCGCTGAACGTCTCCCCGACGTCGAAGGCCTCGCCGTGGCGGTTGTAGGTCCGGTGGTCGTCGGCCGCGAAGGTCGTGCTCTCGTCGTACTTCCCGGACAGCAGCCCGCTGGCGAGCGGCACGCGGGCGATGATCCCGACGCCGGCCGCGGCTGCCGCCGGCAGCACCCGCTCGAGCGGCTTGCGGCGCAGCACGTTGAGGATGATCTGCACGGTCGCGACGCCCGGCCGGGTGATCGCCCGCAGCGCCTCGTCGACGGTCTCCACGGACACGCCGTAGGCCGCGACGGCGCCGTCGGCCACCAGGGTGTCGAGCGCGTCGAAGACGCGGTCGTCGTCGTAGACCGGCGACGGCGGGCAGTGCAGCTGCACGAGGTCGAGGGTGTCGACGCCGAGGTTGGTCCGGCTGCGGTCGGTCCAGGCGCGCAGCGCGTCCAGGGTGAACGCCGCCGGGACGTGCGGGTCGGCGCGGCGGCCGGCCTTGGTCGCGACCGTGATGCCCGGGCGCTCCTTCGCCAACGCGCCGACGAGGCGCTCGCTGCGTCCGTCGCCGTAGACGTCAGCGGTGTCGAAGAACGTGACGCCGGCATCAGCAGCGGCGCGCAGGACGGCGAAGGCGTCGTCCTCGCTGACCTCGCCCCAGTCGGCGCCGAGCTGCCAGCAGCCGAGGCCGATCACGGAGACGGGGCGGGCGGTGCGGCCGAGGGTGCGGGTCTGCATGCCGGCCACGCTAGGCGGCTACGGGAGGACGACCCGGCGCAGCCCGCTGGCCCGCAGCACCTGCCGCTCGATGCCGGCGCGCACCGACTCCTCGGTGCCCAGCACCCGCACGTGGTGGCGAGCGCGGGTGATCGCGGTGTAGAGCAGCTCGCGGGTCAGCAACGACGACGCCGTCGCGGGCAGGACCACCGAGACGGTGTCGTACTGGCTGCCCTGGCTGCGGTGGATGGTCATGGCGTAGACGGTCTGCACGTCGGCGAGCCGGCCGGGGTGCAGGACCACGGGGTTGCTGCCGCGGGCGAAGGCGGCCACCAGGTCGTCGCCCCGCCGGACCACCACGCCGGTGTCGCCGTTGTAGACCTTCGCCTCGTGGTCGTTCTTCGTGACCAGCAGCGGTTGCCCGGGGTACCAGACCCGCGGGTCCAGGGGCCGGCCGAGCGCAGCGGCGGTCCAGCCGAGCGCGCGCCGGTCCCAGTCGGAGACGCCGTACGGGCCGTGCCGGTGGGCGCACAGCAGCCGGTGCACCTCGAGCCGGGCGAGCGCCTGCTCGACGTCACCCGCCTCTGCGGCGGCGTGCACCGCGAGGGAGCTGCGGACGACGTTGGCCTGCACCGCCGCGTGGTCCGCCGTCTCGACGAACGACACGTCCGGGGCGCCGCTGCGCAGGAGCTCCAGCGCCCGGTCGGCCTGCCCGTCGCGCACCGCCACGGCGAGCTCGGCGATGGTGCCGCCGAAGCGGCGGCCGCGGCTGAGCCGGACGATGCCGTTGCGCAGCCGCTCGTGCTCCTTGGGCGAGAGCGCGGCCTCGCCCGGGTCGTCGACGGCATGCAGGTCCCGGCCGACGAGCCGCTCGAGCTCGGGGTCGGGACTGCCGGTGACCGGGCGGGCGACGAGGTCGGCGAGCACGGCGCCGGCGTCGATGGAGGTCAGCTGGTCCGGGTCACCCACCAGGAGCAGCCGGGCGTCGGGACGGACCGCCTCGAGCAGTCGCGCCATCAGGGTCAGCGACACCATCGAGGTCTCGTCGACGACGACGACGTCGTAGGGCAGGCGGTTGCTCGCGGAGTGCCGGAACCGCGTGCGGCTGTCCGGGCGCCAGCCGAGCAGCCGGTGCAGCGTCATGGCGGTCAGGTCGG
>JBKJQM010000126.1:0-3427 GCA_046594005.1 Mycobacteriales bacterium | reverse complement strand
CGGTCCGGGCTGGTGAACGTCACGTTCGCGATCCCCGCGACATCCATGCCCTGCGCGGACAGCAGCACCATCTGCGCCCGTCGCCAGGTCACGACCGACCCGCTGCTTCGACGCACGATGCGCAGCAGCTTGTTGCCCTCGTCGTTGGTGATGGTCCGGACCTGCACGCGTGCCACCATCTCGCGTCTCCTGGGGGAAGTCAGGATCAGCCGAGACGAAGTCTCAAACGATCAACGCGCGCGGCCACACACCTTCACCGGCGTGTCGTCCAGAAGGCGAAGGTTGCTGGCAACGGCACTAGCTCCCGTCGGCCTGGTCCGCCAGGAACCTCTCCAACTCGTCCCCGAGCTCGTCGGCGGTCGGCAGCGCGCCGCCCATCTCGGCGAGCAG
This sequence comes from Mycobacteriales bacterium, assembly GCA_046594005.1. Classification (GTDB taxonomy): domain Bacteria; phylum Actinomycetota; class Actinomycetes; order Mycobacteriales; family SCTD01; genus SCTD01. Next base: position 3,037 of record JBKJQM010000126.1, on the reverse strand, counting down.
GCTGCGCGAGGCGCCGGCCCGGTAGGAGTCGTACTGCGCCTCCAGGGCGTGCACGACCGCTGCGACCTCCTCCGAGGCGCCGACCTGCGCGTCGACCTGCGCCTGCACCTCGGTGGCGGACGCGGCGAGGGCGGCGGTGTCGAAGGACAGCCCGGTGAGGCCGGCGACCGTGCCGAGCAGGGTCACGGCAGCGGGCGCGTACGACGCGTCCGCGAGGTAGTGCGGCACCGCGACGGCGAAGCCGGCGGCGTCCTTGCCGGCCTGGCCGAGGCGGTACTCCAGCAGGTGTCCGGCGCTCGAGGGAACCTGCACGGTGCCGACCCACTTCTCGTGCCCGGCGACGGTCTCGGGTCGGGTCGCGTGCGCGATGATCCCCAGCGGCCGGGTGTGGGGGACCGCCATCGCGATGGCGTTCAGACCGACGGTCAGGCGCACGCCGAGCTGGTCGACGAGCTGCATGACGGCGGCCAGGAACAGCTCCCACGACACGTCGGGCTCGGGGCCGGCCAGCACCAGGAACGGCGTGCCCTCGGCGTCGTGCGCCAGGTGCAGGGCCAGCTGCGGGTCGGCGTAGTCGGCCCAGTGGTCCTCGTCGAAGGTCATCAGCGGACGGCGCGCGCGGTAGTCGAGCAACGAGTCGACGTCGAAGGTGGCCAGGACGCGCGACCCGTGCGCGGTCAGCAGAGCCTCACGGGCCAGGCGCTTGGCGGCGCCGGGGTCGACGAAGCCGTCGAGCGCCTGGACGAGCACCGGCTCGCCGAGGTCGGGCAGGTCGGTGGCGAGGTCGTACAGCTCTCGCGGATCGCGCGCCACGTGGTGCTCCTCCTGCTGGTGGGACGTCCTGTCCGACAACGTCCGCCGGTGCGGGCGGTGTTCCGCCGCTCACCCCGGATCGAGCGCTGTGGGCTGCGTCACTAGGCTGGCGGCATGAGCCTCAACATCGCCACCATCTTGCGGGAGTCCGCCACCGCGAACCCGGAGAAGCCGCTCTGCCACATCAACGACCTCTCCTTCACCTACGCCCAGGTGGACGAGATCTCCGGTCGTGTCGCGTCTGCGCTGCTCGCCACCGGGCTCGTGCGGGGCGACAAGGTGGCGGTCCAGCTGCCGAACCTGCCGCAGTTCCTGTTCAGCTACTTCGGCCTCATGAAGGCCGGCCTCGTGATGGTCCCGCTGAACCCGCTGCTGCGCGCACCCGAGGTGAAGTACCACCTCGAGGACAGCGACGCGAAGGTCCTCATCACCTTCGAGATGTTCGCCGACGAGGCGTTCAAGGGCGCCTCCCAGCTCGAGGGCATCACGACCTACGTCGTCAACATGCCGGGCAACGACGCGCGCCCCGAGGGCAGCAAGCACTTCGACGAGCTGTACTTCGCCGACGACACCCGCGACCTCGTGCCGACCGAGGGCGACGAGACCGCGGTGCTGCTCTACACGAGCGGCACCACCGGCAAGCCCAAGGGCGCCGAGCTCACGCACCTGAACCTGTACATGAACTGCACCATCGCGGGCGAGCTCTTCGAGTTCCGCGACGACGACATCGGCGTGGCCGTCCTGCCGCTGTTCCACGTCTTCGGGCTGTCCAGCGTCCTCAACGTGACCACCCGGTACGGCGGCACGCTCGTCCTCGTCCCGCGCTTCGAGCTCGACCCGGTCGTCGAGGCGATCGAGAAGCACAGGTGCACGATCTTCAGCGGTGTCCCGACCATGTACTTCGGGCTGCTGAACATGGACACCACCGGCAAGGACCTGTCGTCGATGCGGGTCGGCGTCTCCGGTGGTGCGCCGATCCCGGGCGAGACGATCAAGGCCTTCGAGGAGAAGTTCCCCGGCTGCGTGATCCTCGAGGGCTACGGCCTGTCGGAGTCGACCAGCACGACGACGTTCAACGTCAGCGCCGAGCAGCGCAAGGTGCTCTCGATCGGCAAGCCGATCTGGGGCGTCACCGTCGAGGTGTTCGACGAGGACGACAAGCCGCTGCCCGCGGGCGAGGAGCACGTCGGCGAGATCGTCATCCGCGGCCACAACATCATGAAGGGCTACTACAACAAGCCCGAGGCGACGGCGGAGGCGTTCAAGAACGGCTGGTTCCACACGGGCGACCTCGCCTACCGCGACAAGGACGGCTTCCTGTTCATCGTCGACCGCAAGAAGGACCTCGTCATCCGCGGCGGCTACAACGTCTACCCGCGCGAGATCGAGGAGGTGCTGTACGAGCACTCCGCCGTGGCCGAGGTCGCCGTCATCGGCAAGCCCGACCCGAAGCTGGGCGAGGAGGTGCTGGCGTTCGTCTCCCTCAAGCCCGGCGCGAGCGTCGAGCCGGAGGAGCTCATCGCCTTCGCGAAGGACCGGCTCGCGGCCTACAAGTACCCCCGTGAGGTCCGCATCGTGGACGAGCTCCCGAAGGGGGCCACGGGCAAGATCCTCAAGAAGGAGCTGCGCGCGTAGTCAGCCCAGCAGGGTCGCCGCCACGGTCCCGCCCAGCTCGCGGGCCGCGGCCAGGTCCTCCTTCGACGGCGCGCCGGTGACGCTGAGCGGCTCGGCGACGCGGCGCCACGACATGCCGGTGGTGATCCGCTCGACCGCCCGCACGGCGCCCGCGGTGTCGTCGCCGCCGTGCACCCACAGCGCGTACGGCAGGCCACGGGTGTCCTGCAGCGCCGGGTAGTAGACGCCGTCGAAGAAGTGCTTGAGGGCACCGGACATGTAGCCGATGTTCGCCGGCGTCCCGAGCAGCACGCCGTCCGCCTCGAGCACGTCGACCGGGCTCGCGGTCAGGGCCGGGCGGGTGACCACCTCGACGCCCTCCAGCTCGGGGTGACGCGCGCCCTCCAGTACCGCCTCCAGCAACGCCTGGGTGGCCGGTGAGGGCGTGTGGTGGACGACCAGCAGCCGGGGCATGTCGCCCAGTCTGCCGTCGTCCTGCGGCTAGCGTGGCTCCGCGTGACAGGCGTGCGTGCGGCCAAGGCGCTGAAGGCGCTCGACGCCGCGCTGGCCGCCGTCCCGGGCTCGCAGGAGCGTCCGGGGCAGCGCGCCA
>JBKJQM010000522.1:0-2709 GCA_046594005.1 Mycobacteriales bacterium | reverse complement strand
GGTCCATGATCGCCAGCACCGTCGGGTCACCGAAGCGGCGGAAGCGGTCCTCCTCCTCCGCCAGCATGCGCTCCCAGGCCCGCCGGTTGTGCAGGCCCGTCATGAGGTCGGTCTCGGCGGCCAGCTCGGCGCGACTGGCCGCCCCCGACAGCTCGGCCCGGGCGCGGTCGGCGGCCAGCACCATCGTCAGGAGCTGGCCGAACAGCGCGAGCAGCGGTCCGGCCGCCACCAGCCGGTCGTCGTCGGCCTTCGACTCCGGGTCGATGCCGCAGATCGCCCCGAACAGGCGACCGTCCGGCTCGGCGATGACCGCTCCCGCGTAGGCCCCGATCGTGGCGAGAGCGTTGACGCCCGCTGCGGCGTAGGCCGGGACGGCCTGCGCGTCCGGCGCCACGGGCGGCGCCAGGCCGCCGGCCATCCGGACGCAGAAGCTGTCCTCCCAAGGGTGGGAGCCGCCCTGCACGAGGCCGTAGGAGTTCTCGTCGAGGAACAGGTAGGTCTGCCGGCCGTTCTCGACCCGGGTGACCGACCAGAAGCCCATCGGCACGTGCTGGCGCAGGTGCTGCAGGACGGCGACAGCTGCCTGGTCGAAGGTCATGCCGGGTGTGAGCTGCGGGATGGTCACGCCTTCGGTGTCGACCGCCATCGACCGCAGGTGGAGCGCTTCTGCTCATCCGGTGCCGGAACCACCCGAAGTGAGCAGGTCGGACATCACCCGCGAGGCGACGTCCTCAGGCCCTGCGGCGGGCAGCGGCCCGGCCGGCCCGGCGGCCGAAGTACGAGCCGGTGCCGAGCTGCAGACCGCTGGCGTAGTCCTTGCCGTCCTGGGAGATGCTCGGGGCGCAGGCTCCCGCGCCGTACAGGCCCGGGACCGGCGTTCCGTCCTCGTTCAGCACCTCCCCGTCCACGGAGGACGCCAGCCCGCCGAGGGTAAAGCCGGCGTACAGCGCCGTGCCGAGCGTCAGGTCGAAGGCGCCCCACGGGCCGGTGCTCTGCGGCGCCAGGAACTCCGGCGACTTGTGCAGCTCCGGGTCCTCCCCGCGGGCGGCGTGCTCGTCGTAGCTGCGCAGGGTCTCGTGCAGGTTGCCCTCGGGGATGCCGAGGGCCTCCTCCATCTCGGGGATGGTGTCCCAGCCGTCGATGAACGGCGCCAGCGGGAAGTCCGGCTTGTCCATGTGCTCGGCGTCGACCACGAGGTAGGCCACGGAGCCCGGCTGCTCGAGCACGAAGCTGGAGGTGCGCGAGTGGTAGGAGTCCTCCGCCACGAAGCGGCGCCCCTCGGCGTTGACGATGACCCCGGTCAGCAGCTGCGACGGCGGGTAAACGGGCGCGGTGATGAACGCCTTGTCCATGTGGCGCGTGGCGCCGCCGGCCGACATCCCGAGCCGGATGCCCAGGCCGTCGTCGTAGGTGCTGCCGAGCACGAACGGCTTCTCGGCGAGCTGGGGCACGTGGGTCGCGACCATGTCGGCGTTCATGACGAACCCGCCGCACGCCAGCACGACGGCCCCGGCGCGCACGAAGCCCGTGCGCTCGAAGCTGCGCCACTGCACGCCGACGACCCGGTCGCCGTCGAGCACGAGGGCCGCCGCGCCGGTCTCGTAGCGGGTCTCGACCCCGAGCTCGGCGGCCCGGCGGACGAGCAGGTCGACGACCATCGAGGCGCCCCGGGTGTCGCCGGGCACCGGCACCTTGTGGCCGCGGGGGGCGGGGACGGCCTGCTCCCGGTAGGGCCAGACCTTCTCGTTGCCGGTGAACATCAGCCCCTGCGTGCCGGGCTGGATGACGGCCTTCTCCGGGTAGTAGCTGCGCTCGAACGCGAAGCCGAGCCCCTCGAGCCAGCCGAAGTGCTCGACGCTGTCGTCGCTGTAGGCCCGGACCTTGTCGACCTCGGGCTCGGCGGTGACGCTGCACAGGTAGCGCGCCATCTGCTCGGCGGAGTCCTCGTGCCCGGTCGCCACCTGCACCGCTGTCCCGCCCCCGAGGTAGAAGTGCCCGCCCGCCATGGACGAGGTCCCGCCGGCGACGGCCGCCTTCTCGAGCACGAGCGTGCGCGCACCGGCGGTCGCTGCCTCGACGGCCGCGCAGGCGCCGGCGATCCCGAGGCCGAGGACGAGCACGTCGACCTCGTCGGACCAGGCGTCCACGGCCGACACCGGGACGGGCTGCGGCAGGTCGTACACGCTCATCTCCTCACGTGACCGCGGCCGCGGCGTCGCGCACGACGCACCGCGTCCCGCTGTAGATGGTCGGCATGCACCGGTTGCAGTGGATGCACAGCCCCTCGGAGACCTGCTCGGCCTGCAGCCTGCTCGGCAGCGACGGGTCGCGCAGCAGCGCGCGGGCCATCGCGACCAGCGCGAAGCCCTCCTCACCCACGGCGCGCTCCATCGTGTCGCGCCGGTTGATGCCGCCGAGCAGGATGAGCGGCAGGTCGAGCTCGGCGCGGAACTGCCGCGCCATCGGCAGGAAGAAGGCCTCCTCGAACGGGTAGGTCGGGAAGATCCGAGGTCCGTAGAACCGCAGCCCGAGCCCGACGAGCGTCGGCTGGCTGTCCACGAACTCCTTGAGGGGCACGTCGCCGCGGAAGAAGTACATGCCGTTGAGCAGCGAGCTGCCGCCCGTCAGCTGCAGGGCGTCGACGTGGCCGTCGTCCTGGAGCCAGCGCGCGACCTGCAGGCTCTCCTCGAGCCACAGCCCGCCGGGGAC
>JBKJQM010000457.1:0-2610 GCA_046594005.1 Mycobacteriales bacterium | reverse complement strand
GGTTCATCGCGACTCTACGCACCGTCGTGCGTTTGCCCTTCCAGCGCATCCGGCCGGACTTGCCCCAGTTGATGTTGCTCTGCTCGGCGTTGCCGACCTCGCCGATGGTTGCGCGGCAGCGCAGGTCAACGTTGCGGATCTCACCGGAGGGCATGCGCAGCTGAGCGAACGCACCGTCCTTGGCGACGAGCTGGACGCTGGTGCCCGCAGACCGGGCGATCTTGGCTCCACCGCCCGGGCGCAGTTCGATGTTGTGCACGGTGGTACCGGTCGGGATGTTGCGCAGCGGCAGGGCGTTGCCGGGCTTGATGTCGGCGTTGGGGCCGGCCTCGACGTTGTCGCCCTGGTTCAGGCCCTTGGGCGCCACGATGTAGCGCTTCTCGCCGTCCGCGTAGTGCAGCAGCGCGATGCGGGCCGTGCGGTTCGGGTCGTACTCGATGTGCGCGACCTTGGCCGGCACGCCGTCCTTGTCGTGACGACGGAAGTCGATGACGCGGTAGGCGCGCTTGTGACCGCCGCCCTGGTGGCGCGTCGTGATGCGACCCGTCGCGTTGCGCCCGCCCTTGCTGTGCAGCGGACGGACCAGCGACTTCTCCGGCGTGTCACGCGTGACCTCGACGAAGTCGGCGACGGAGGAGCCACGGCGGCCCGGCGTCGTCGGCTTGTACTTGCGGATGCCCATGTCAGATGTCCTGTTCTCGGTGGCCGGTCCCCGCTAGGAGACCGGGCCCCCGAAGATCTCGATGCGGCCTTCGCGCAGCGTGACGATCGCGCGCTTGGAGGAGGCGCGCTGGCCGAAGCCGGCCCGCGTGCGCTTGCGCTTGCCCTTGCGGTTGAGCGTGTTGACGTCGCTCACCTTGACGCCGAAGACCTTCTCGACCGCGATCTTGATCTGGGTCTTGTTGGCGTCCGGGCGGACGAGGAACGTGTACTTGTTCTCGTCGAGCAGGCCGTAGCTCTTCTCGGAGATGACCGGCGAGATGAGGATGTCGCGCGGGTCGGTCAGGTCGGTCATGCCGTCTCCTCAGGCTGGACGACCGAGGGGACGTCGGAGTCCAGCTCGTGGGTGGAGAGATCCTCGCCGGGCGTGTTGTGCTCGGGCGCGACCTCGGAAGACGTGGCGCGGGCCTTGACGGCACGGCCCTTCGGCGTCGGGGCGAGGAACGCCTGCAGCGCCGCCTCGGTGAACACGATGTCGTCGCTGATGAGGACGTCGTAGGTGTTCAGCTGGCCCGGCGCCAGGATGTGCACCGTGTGCGCGTTGCGCAGCGACTTCCAGCTGACCTCGTCGTGGCGCTCGGCCACTACCAGGACGTGGTTGCGGGTGCTGATCGCCGAGAGCATCTGGACGGCGGTCTTGGTGCTCGGCAGGTCGCCGGACGCGAGGGCGCTGACGACGTGGATGCGGCCGTGGCGGGCGCGGTCGGACAGCGCTCCACGGAGGGCGGCGGCCTTCATCTTCTTGGGCGTCCGCTGGCTGTAGTCGCGCGGCTTGGGGCCGTGCACGACACCACCGCCGACGAACTGCGGGGCGCGGGTCGAGCCCTGACGGGCGCGGCCGGTGCCCTTCTGGCGGTACGGCTTGCGGCCACCACCACGGACCTCGGCGCGGGTCTTGGTGCTGTGCGTGCCCTGGCGGGCCGCAGCGAGCTGCGCGACGACGACCTGGTGGATGGTCGGGATGCTGACCTGGGCCGCGAAGACCTCGGCGGGCAGCTCGACGGTGCGACCGGTCGTGCCGTCCGGGGTGCGGACGTCGACGGTCAGGTGGGTGGTGCTCTCAGCGGTGGTTCCAGCGGTGGTCACTTGGCCACACCGCCCTTCCCGAGGCCGCCCTTGGCGGCGGTGCGGACGAGGACCATGCCGCCACGGGGGCCGGGGACGGCGCCCTTGATGAGCAGCAGGCCGCGCTCGACGTCGAGCGCGTGGACGGTGAGGTTCTGGGTCGTTGTCCGGACGTGGCCCATGCGGCCGGCCATGCGCGTGCCCTTGAAGACGCGGGCAGGCGTGGCGCAGGCGCCGATGGAACCGGGCTTGCGGTGCGCACGGTGGACACCGTGCGAGCTGCCCAGGCCCTTGAAGTTGTGGCGCTTCATGACACCGGCGTAGCCCTTGCCCTTGCTGGTGCCGACGACGTCGACCTTCAGCGGGGAGCCCTCGCCCGGCGTGAAGGCCTCGGCGGTGATCTCCTGGCCCACGGTGTACGAGGACGCGTCGTCGGTGCGGATCTCCACCAGGTAGCGACGCGGCGGCACGCCGGCCTTGGCGAAGTGGCCGGCCTCCGGCTTGTTGACCTTGCGCGGGTCGATCGGCCCGTAGGCGATCTGGACGGCGCTGTAGCCGTCCTTCTCGGGGGTGCGCACCTGGGTGACCACGCACGGCCCGGCCTTGACGACGGTGACCGGGACCATCCGGTTGTTCGCGTCGAAGACCTGGGTCATGCCCAGCTTCTCGCCCAGGACGCCCTGGGTGCTCTTCGTCATGAGTACGTCGTCCCTAGAGCTTGATCTCGATGTCGACGCCCGCCGGCAGGTCGAGTCGCATGAGCGAGTCGACCGTCTTCGGCGTGGGGTCGAGGATGTCGATGAGGCGCTTGTGCGTGCGCATCTC
>JBKJQM010000239.1:0-11279 GCA_046594005.1 Mycobacteriales bacterium | reverse complement strand
GCGCTCACGGACTGCTGCGACGACGCACTCGATCAGCTCGGCCCGCCGGCCCTCCCGGTGCGCCCGCCACCGCTCGCGCCGGCCGTCCGGCGCGGGTGTGGGAGTTGACGCTCGGGGCATAGGACCTACCTTAGTGCAACTCCCGGTAACACACACATCCCCCGCGAGGAGCCCCGATGGGCCGCTCGACAGCTGATCTCCTGCGCGCCGTCGGCACGCGCATCACCACCCCGCTCCTGCCCGACGACTACCTGCACCTGCTCAACCCCCTGTGGACCGCCCGCGAGCTGCGCGGCAAGGTCGTCGAGGTCGTCCCCGAGACCGAGAACGCCGCCACCCTGGTGATCCGGCCCGGGTGGGGCTGGTCGTTCGACCACGCCGCCGGTCAGTACGTCGGCATCGGCACCCGGCTGGACGGCCGCTGGCACTGGCGGTCGTACTCGCTCACCTCCGTCCCGCGCAGCGACGACGGGCTCATCACCATCACGGTCAAGGCGATGCCCGAGGGCTTCCTGTCCGGGCACCTGGTGTCCGGCCTCGCGCCCGGCACCGTCGTGCGGCTGGCAGCGCCGCAGGGCAGCTTCACGCTGCCGGAGCCGCCGCCCGCACGGCTGCTCTTCCTCACCGCGGGCAGCGGGCTCACGCCGGTCATGTCGATGCTGCGCACCATGGACCGCCGCGACCACGTCCCGGACGTCCACCTGGTCCACTCGGCACCACGCGCGTCCGACGTGCTGTTCCGCGAGGAGCTGCACCGCCTGGCCGACAAGCACGGCGGGCTGCGCCTGCACGAGCAGCTGACCGACGACATGGGCATGCTCGGCCTGGACCGGCTCGCCGACGTCGTGCCCGACTGGGCCGACCGAGAGACCTGGGCGTGCGGCCCGCCCGCCATGCTCGACGCCGCGGAGAAGCTCTGGAAGTCCACGGGCATCTCCGGCAAGCTCCACCTCGAGCGCTTCTCCGTGCAGCTGCAGGGCGCGGGCGGCGAGGGCGGCACCGTCACCTTCGCCAAGAGCGGCAAGGAGGCGACCGTCGACGGCGCCACCACGCTGCTCGAAGCGGGCGAGCAGGCCGGCGTGCAGATGCCGTTCGGCTGCCGCATGGGCATCTGCCAGAGCTGCGTCCTGCCGCTGCTCGCCGGCTCCACCCGCGACCTGCGCTCGGGCACCGAGCGCGTCGAGGGCGACCGCATCCAGACGTGCGTCTCCGCTGCCGCGGGCGACTGCGTCCTCGACATCTGACCCGACCCTCCTACCGAACGGAGCCCTCGTGGCTGTCACCGACATCAAGGCGTTCGCGCACCTCACCGAGGCCGACGTGGAAGAGCTCGGACGCGAGTTCGACGCCATCCGGCGCGACATCGAGGAGAGCCGCGGCGAGACCGACGCGGCGTACATCGCGCGCGCCATCCGCATCCAGCGGGGCCTGGTCGTCGGCGGGCGCGTGACGCTGTTCGCCAGCGCTTTCCCGCCGGCCTGGGTCGCGGGCACCACCATGCTCGGCCTGGCGAAGATCATCGAGAACATGGAGCTCGGTCACAACGTCATCCACGGCCAGTGGGACTGGATGAACGACCCCGAGGTGCACTCCAGCGCCTGGGAGTGGGACACCGCCTGCCCGAGCGACCAGTGGAAGCACTCCCACAACTTCGTGCACCACAAGTACACCAACGTCGTCGGCAAGGACGACGACGTGGGCTACGGGATCATGCGTGTCACCCGGGACCAGCGGTGGACGCCGTACTACCTCGGCAACCCGCTCTACAACGCCGCGCTCGCCGTCTTCTTCCAGTACGGCGTCGCGCTGCACGACCTCAACATCGGCCAGATCCGCAAGGGCAAGAAGCCGTGGGGCGAGGCCAAGCGACAGCTCAAGCAGATCGGCCGCAAGATCGGCCGCCAGACGTTGAAGGACTACGTCGTCTTCCCGCTGCTGACCGGGCCGCAGGTCGTCTCGACGCTGACCGCCAACGCGACCGCGAACCTCATGCGCAACCTGTGGTCCTACACGGTCATCTTCTGCGGCCACTTCCCCGACGGAGCCGAGAAGTTCACCGTCGAGCAGCTGGAGACCGAGACGCCGGACGAGTGGTACCTGCGCCAGCTGCTGGGCTCGGCGAACTTCAAGGCCGGCCCGCTGATGGCCTTCATGTCCGGCAACCTCTGCTACCAGATCGAGCACCACCTGTTCCCGGACCTGCCGAGCAACCGCTATGCGGAGATCTCGGTGCGCGTGAAGGCGCTGTGCGAGAAGTACGAGCTGCCCTACACGACCGGCACTCTCGCGGGGCAGTACGCCAAGACGCTGCGCACCATCTGGAAGCTGTCGCTGCCGGACCGCTTCCTCAAGGCCACCGTCGACAACGCGCCCGAGACGGCGTCCGAGAAGGGCGGCACCGTGCAGGCCATCCGCGGCGTCGCCTCGCGGATGGCGCGCGCCGCCTGACCGGCAGCTAGGCCCAGCTGTCGGCGCGGCCGACCACCTTCGCGGGAACGCCCGCGACGACCGCGCCGGCAGGGACGTCCTTGGTGACGACCGCCCCGGCGGCGATCACGGCGCCGTCGCCGATCGTCACGCCCTTGAGCACGACGGCCCGCGTGCCCACCCACACGCGGTCGCCGATGCGGACCGGCGCGACCGAGGGCTGCTCGACACCGTCGACGGTGATCGCGTGGAAGTCGTTGTCGAGCACCTGCACGTCCCACGAGAACGTGCAGAACTCCCCGATCGAGATCTCCTGCTGGCACAGGATCTTCGTGCCGATGCCGTTGACGTTGGTGCCGTGGCCGATGCTCAGCCGGCCGCCGTCGACGACGACGCGAACGCCGCGCTGCAGGCTGACGACGCCCTCGCAGTGGAAGCTCGCGCCCTCGCGCACCCGGACGACGCTGGTGTCGTCCGCGCTGGACAGCCCGAAGCTGCCGAGGCCGATGCGCAGGGCGCCGCCCTCGCGCACGACGATGCGCTCGGCGCCGTCGAGGACCGTCTTCGAGCCGATCCAGATGTGCCGCTTGCGGTGCCGCAGCCCGGTGTAGAAGGCCCGCGCGGAGGTCTCCTTGGCAGCGCGCAGCGAATGCATCGCGCTCTTGTAGGTGTCGTACTCGGTCTGCTCGGCCACGACGTCAGCCGGCGCGGCGGCGGCTCGCGGAGGCCCTCGGCGCCGTGAGCTCGGCCACGTCGACGGCGTCGCCGGTCGCCGGGTCGAGCTGGCCGAAGCGCATCTTCTTGGTGTGCTCGAGGGTGTCCTCGATGAGGGCGCGGTTGGTGCGCAGCAGGTCACCGATGATGCCGACGATCACCGACATGAAGCTCATGACCAGCAGGATCGTGCCTACGAGCAGCGACTGCAGGTGGTTGCCGTCGTTGCCGGCGGCCTTGAGGATCGCGTAGCGCACGAAGGGCAGCAGACCCAGGAACGCGAGCAGGACCGCGAAGAAGCTGAAGATCACGTACGGCTTGTACATGATGTAGGCCTTGACGATGGCCCCGGACGACTTGATCACGTGCTGGTAGGTGCTCGAGAACAGCCGCGACTCCCGGGTCTTCGGGTTCGTCCGGATCGGGATGCTGGCGATGGCCATCCGCTTGTTGCCGGCCTGGATGATCGTCTCCATGCAGTAGCTGAACTGCGTGATCGTGTTGAGCAGCATCAGCGAGTCGCGGGAGTACGCGCGAAAGCCGCTGGCGGCGTCCGGGAGGTCGGTGCCGGCGGCCTTGTTCACGATGCGGCTGCCGAGCTTCTGGAGCAGCACCTTCGGGCCCGAGAAGTGCTCGACGAGGTGGACCTGGCGGTCGGCGATGACGATGTCGGCGCGGCCCTCGAGGATCGGCTGGACCAGGTCGCCGATCCGCTCCTGCGGGTACTGGTTGTCGCCATCGGTGTTCACGACGATGTCGGCGCCGAGCTCGAGTGCGCGCTGCACCCCGTCGTGGAAGGACCGCCCCAGCCCGCGGTTGCGTGCGTGCCGCACGAAGTGCGTGACGCCGTGCTCCTCGGCGACCTCGATCGTGCGGTCGGTGGAGCCGTCGTCGATGATGAGGATCAGGATCTCGTCGATCCCCGGGATCTCCGTGGGGATCGTCGACAGGACGGCGGGGAGTGTCTCCTCCTCGTTGAGGCAGGGGACTTGGACCACTAGGCGCACGGGTTCGACCTCATCGCTCGGTGACCGCTCATGCTACCGAGCCGGCGCAGCGTCGGATCGCGCGCAGCGCCGAAGCTAGAAGCCCGCGGCGGGCCAGGTCTGCGAGGCCAGCACTGCCTGGCCGTTGGTGTTGGGGTGGAAGTAGTCCCACCCGCTGATCTGGCTGAGCACGAAGGGGTAGCCGAAGACCGCGCCGCCGTCCGTCCGGCAGTTGACGTTCTGCACGCAGATGTCGGTGAGCACGGCGTTGAAGTCGACGACCCGCTGGCGGACGCGGTCCCGCCGGTCCACGTCGACCTGGTTCGTCGACTGCGGGTTCGCGAGCAGCGACTGGCAGATGGAGTACGAGGACCAGGCCTGCCGGGCGGCGCTGTTGTCCTTGCCGACGTACCAGAGCCGCTTCACGTCGGGGATGGTGGCGACGAGGACACGCGCCTTCGGCAGCGAGGTGCGCAGGGTGTCGAACGCGGTCTGCACCGAGGCCCGGAACGCGTCGACGCTGGTCATGGCGGCCTCGGTCGACGTGCAGGCGTCGTTCGCGCCGATGAGCACGGTCACGTAGCCGACGCCCCGCGACGCCGTCGTGCGGGCCTGGGCCGGCAGGTCGGCCACCTTGGCCCCGGTCGCCGCGTCGTTGTAGTTGCGGCCCGAGATCGACGCGCCCTTGGCGAGCAGCCGGCTGTAGTGGCTGTTGACCGCCGAGTCGTCGCCGGTGCTCCACGAGCGCGACGTGCAGTCGAAGAAGAAGCCGCAGGCGTTGAAGCCGCGGGTGATCGAGTCGCCCAGCGAGGACATCGAGGACGGCAGCGACGACGTGGGCGCGGGCGCGGGCTTGCCGGCCTGCGCCGGAGCGGCGACGAGCAGCGTGCTGAGGGCGAGAGGGGCGGACAGCAGGAGCACACGACGACGCACGGGACCTCCACGGCCGGTTGGGCCGCGGATGCTAGAGGTCAGGACGCAGCGGACGAAAGGTGCGGCGCGGTGACGGTCGTGTTGCTCGCGCCTTGCCCCTGGTCAGCCCTTGGTCGCCCAGACGATCGTCCACGGGTACGGCGAGGCGACCTTGCGGACGTTGCCGATCTGGGACACGAAGCGCTGGAAGCCCGCGCCTGTCCAGTGGTTGAGGTGGCCCGGCGTGTTGCCCAGGTCCTTGAGGTAGCGGCCGGTCAGCAGGTTGGAGCCTCGGAAGAACGGCTCGTGCGGCACCGACAGCAGCAGGTGGCGGGACGTCACGCGGGCCAGCTCGCGCAGCCCGGCATCCGGGTCCTTGAGGTGCTCCAGGACCTCGACGCAGACGACCAGGTCGAACTGCTCGTCCCGGAACGGCAGCTTCTCGGCGTCGCCGTGCAGGTAGTGCGGGCCCGGCCGGGTCTTCCACTCCTCGCGCAGGCCCGCGTCGGGCAGGTCGAGCCCGACGCAGGTGCCGAAGCGCTCCTGCATCTTGAGGCTGATGACGCCCTCGCCGGCACCCACCTCGAGGGGGTTGGTCGCCGGCTTCGCGTCGCCCGCGACGTCACCCACCATGCCGTCGAGCCGGGCCACGAACCGCTCCGTCAGCCACTTGATGGCGGGGTTCTTGGCGGTGTACTTCGCGGTGTGGTTGCCGATCACCACACCCGGGGTCTCGGGCGCTGCAGTCATGGCGCGAGGCTAGCGTGGCGAGGTGCGCCCTCCCGCCTGGCTCGGTCGCGCGGTCCGGGTGGGCTTCCTGCTCCTCTCGCTCGCGCTGCTCGTGCTGGCGCTGGTCGACAAGGGGCCCGAGGCCCTCGACGCTGCGCGCGCGGTCGGGGTCCTGCCCGCGCTCGGCAGCCTGCTTGCGGTCCTGGTCGGGCTGCTCGCGAGCGCGCTGGTGTGGCGGGCGCTGCTGGCCGACATCGGCACACCGCTCGGCGCGCGGGCGGCACTGCACGTCTTCTTCCTCGGCCAGCTCGGGAAGTACGTGCCCGGAAGCGTCTTCGCCATCGCGGCGCAGATGGAGCTCGGCCGCTCGCACGGCGCGCCGCGCAGCCGGGTCGGCAGCGCGAGCCTGGTCTTCATGGGCGTCCTGGTGGCCGCCGGCCTGCTCAGCGCCGCGGTCGCCCTGCCGCTGACCAGCCCCGACGCGCTGGACTCCTACGCGTGGGTGCTGCTGGTCCTGCCGCTGGGCCTGGTCGCCCTCGCGCCCCCGGTGCTGACCCGTCTGGTGGCCCTGCTGCTGCGGGTCCTGCGGCGCGACCCGCTGGACCGCCCGCTGTCCGCGCGCGGCATCGGGGCGGCCCTCGGCTGGGCGCTGGTCATGTGGGCGGCGTACGGCATGCACCTGTGGCTGCTGGTCCGTCCGCAGGACACCGAGCCAGGGCCGGACCTGCTGCTGCTGAGCCTGGGGGCGTACGCCCTGGCCTGGACGGCGGGGTTCCTGTTCGTCGTGGCTCCCGCCGGCGCGGGTGTGCGCGAGCTCGCGCTGATCGCCGCGCTGGCCCCGGTCCTCGACCGCGCGGGCGCGCTGGCGGTCGCCGTCCTGAGCCGGGTCCTCATGACGCTGGGCGACCTGGCGTGGGGCGCGGTGGGCGCCGGGCTCCGGCCACGAAACGGTCACAGACCTGGTCAGGATGTGACTGGTGTGTCTAGTGTGACGCCGGTCAAGCAGCTGGGGAAGGCTGCCGACGCCTGACAGGTACGCCACCGATGACGGAGACGACCCCGATGCGCCGCGCTCAGCCCCGTACGCGTGCCTGGACCGCCGTCCTCGGCCTGCTCGTGTCCACCGCGGTCGCCGTCGTCACGACGGCCGCCCCCGCATCCGCCGACGAGGTCGTCGACCGCCCCGGCGACGGGGTCTTCGTCGTCGAGGGCCACGGCTGGGGCCACGGCCGCGGGATGAGCCAGTGGGGCGCGCAGGGCGCCGCCAGCCTCGGCGTCAGCGCCGACAACATCGTCAGCACCTACTACCCGGGCACGTCGCGGGCCGTGCTGCCGGACGCGCCGATCCGGGTGCTGCTGTCCGGCGACGAGGGCAAGGACACGCAGGTGCTGCCGGCTCCCGGCCTGACGGTCACCGACGTCTCGACCGGCACGACCGCCGAGCTGCCGACGGGACCGACCCGCTGGCGCGCGGTCGTCGACGCGGCCGGCCTGCACGTCCAGTCGCTGACCGGCTCGACCTGGACGCCGTTCGCCCTCGGCGGCGGGACGGCCCACGGCGGACCCATCCGCTTCGGCGGCCCGACCTTCGTCCGGCTGGTCTTCCCGAACGGCACCAGCCGCGACTACCGCGGCGCCACCTCGGCCGTGAAGACGTCCGACACCGCGCTGCAGACCGTCGTCGCTCTGCCGCTCGAGGACTACCTGCTCGGCGTGGTGCCGCGCGAGTCCTCCGCCTCGTGGAAGCCCGCCGCTCTCCAGGCGCAGGCGATCGCGGCGCGGTCGTACTCCGCCAACAAGCGCGGCCGCGTCGCCGGCAAGGGGACCTACGACATCTGCGACACGACGTCGTGCCAGGTCTTCGGCGGCAGTGCCCTGTACTCCTCGAGCGGCGCCCGTACCGAGCTCGAGCCGGCGAGCACCACCGAGGCGGTGCAGGCGACCGCGGGCGTCGTGCGGACCTACGACGGTGCGCCCATCCTCGCGGAGTTCAGCTCCAGCAACGGCGGCTGGTCCACGGCCGGCAACGTGCCGTACCTGCAGGCTCAGCGCGACGACTGGGACGGCGCGGTCGCCAACCCCGTGCACTCCTGGAAGGCGTCGCTGCGGGCGAGCGACCTCGAGCGCCGGTTCCCGGCGGTCGGCACGCTCACGCGCGTCCGCATCACCGTCCGCGACGGCAACGGCGAGTGGGGCGGGCGCGTGAAGGCGGTCGTCCTCGAGGGCGTCAGCAGCACCGGTGCCCCGACCAGCGTCTCGACCACCGGCTCGGGCGTCTACTCCGCGCGCACCTGGCCCACCTACAGCGACGGCCTGAAGTCGACGTGGTTCCGCATCGTCGGCGGCAGCGCGAGCGGCAGCAGCGTCACCGCCCAGTCGACGGCGCCGACGCTGGTCCGGCCGCCGGGCCAGGCGACCGGCACGCTCACCGCCAGCCTGCAGAACACCGGTGCGGCTGCCTGGTCCACCGACGGGCTGCACCTCGCCGTCGCCTCGCCGGCCGGACAGGCCGATCCGCTGGTCGGCGGCTCCACCCGACCCGGGCGCTTCGTCCGCAACGCCACGCGACCGGGCGCGACGACCGTCGGGCCGGGCGAGACGGCCGACTTCGCCTTCGCGCTCGACGCGTCCGGCGTCGCCGCGGGGACGCACGGTCGGGCGTACCGCCTGCGCCTCGGCGACGGCCCCGTCTTCGGGAACACCGTGTCGTGGCGCGTCGTCGTGCAGGCGCCGGTGCTCACCGCGGCGTACGGCGGCGCTCCGACGGCCGCCGCTGCTCCGTCCGCGGGCGCCCCGCCGGCGGTCTTCGCCGACGGGCGCACCGTCGTGCTGCCTCGCGGCGGCACGACGGCGGTGCGGATCCCCATCAGGGACAGCGGCAACGTCGCGTGGCCGGTCGGACCCACCTCGCCCCTCGTGCTCGGCACCTCGGCGGACCGCAACCGCACCAGCACCGCTGCCGGCGACGACTGGCTGTCGCCGTCCCGTGCGGCGCGGCTGCTCACCGCCGTGGGCGGCGGAAGCTCGGTCGCACCCGGCGGCACCGGGGTCTTCGAGGTCGTGCTGCACGGCAACGGCCGCTCCGTCGGCATCACCCCGGAGGCCTTCGAACCGCTGTGGTCCGGCACTGGCTGGCTGGACGGCGCCGCCCGCACCCTGAACGTCGTGCGCGTCGACCCGGCCGTCTCCCGCCTCGCGGGCCTGCACGCCGCACCGCCCGCGACCCTGTCGCTGGCCGACGACAGCACCGGCCGCGCGACCCTCGTGGTCCGGCTGCGCAACCTCGGCGGCGGCGCGTGGACCGTCGGAACCGAGCGGCTCGGCACCGCCGGCGATGCGCGCTACCCGCTCGCCGACGGCTGGACGTCGCGGCCGCCGGCGCTGTCGCTCAACGCGAACCGCCCGGACGCGACGGCCGTCTTCCCCGGCGAGATCGGCGAGTGGCGCGTCCCGCTGTCCGCGACGGGCAAGGCCGCAGGGACGTACGTCCTGAAGCTGCGGGCGGTCTCGGGCACCGGCCGCTACGGCCCGCTGCTGACGACCACCGTGACCGTCACCCGCGCGGGCGCCACCCGCACGCCGACCACAGCCCGCTCGGGCGCGCTGTTCAAGGGCTCGGGACCCGCCGCCCTGACGAGATGAGGCTCGAGGTCGTCCTCGAGCAGTGCCTCGCACCCGTGCCTGGCGGAACGGGCCGCTACAGCCGGGAGATCGCTGCGGCCCTGGCCCGCACCGCAGGGTCCGGCGACCACGTCTCGGGCGTCGTCGCCTTCCATCGCGACCTCTCGCGCGCGGTCGTGCCGGGGGTGTCCGGGCCGCGCCGCCTCCTGCTGCCGCGCCGCGGACTGGTCGCCGCCTGGGAGCGGGGCGCCGGTCCCGGTGCCCGCGCGGACGTCCTGCTGGCGCCGACGCCGTTGTGGCCCGGGCGCCGCCGGCCGCCGTGCGCGGTCGTCGTGCACGACGCGGTCCCGTGGACGCACCCCGAGACGCTGACGCCGCGTGGCGTGGCCTGGCACCGGTCGGTCATCGGTCGCGCGGCCCGCGACGCGGCACTGGTCGTCGTCCCCACGCAGGCGGTGGCGGACGAGCTGGCCCGGCACGTCGACCTGCGCGGCGTCCTGGTCGTGGGGGAGGGCGTGTCCGCGGACCTGGCCCTGCCGGCCGACGCTGCCGCCCGGGCCCGGCGGCTCGCGCTGCCGCCGGCGTACCTGCTGACGGTCGCGACCCTCGAGCCGCGCAAGGGCCTGGACGTGCTGCTGTCAGCACTGGCCCTGCCAGGTGCGCCGGACCTGCCGCTGCTGTGCGCGGGGCAGCCCGGCTGGGGCGGCCAGGACCCGCTGGCACAGGCCGCCGATGCCGGGCTCGCCCCGGGGCGCGTCCGCCTGCTCGGGCGGGTCGACGACGCGGACCTCGCGGTGCTGCTGGACCGGGCGACCGCGCTCGTGGTCCCCAGCCGCGCAGAGGGCTTCGGCCTGCCGCTGCTGGAGGCGATGGCGGCGGGCACCCCCGTCGTCACCAGCGACGCCCCGGCACTGGTCGAGGTGGGGACAGGAGCCGCCCGGGTCAGTGCCCTGCAGCCGGCTGCACTCGCTGATGCGCTGGCGGACGTCGTCGGCGACGAGCAGCTGCGGGCGCGCATGGCGCGGGCCGGTCGCAGCCGGGCCGGGGCGTACACCTGGGACGCCGCGGCGACGCGCCTCTGGACGGCGCTGCGCACGCTCGCGGCACGCTGACGGGCGTAGGCTCGGCGGACCCGATCCCAGCTCTCGGAAGGAGCCGACGCGTGCCCGCCGGCAGCTTGAGCGGTCCCCGCGTCCTCGTGGACGCGACCGCCGTCCCGGCCGACAGGGGTGGCGTCGGCCGCTACGTCGACGGCCTGATCGCCGCGCTGGCCGCGGGCGGGGCCGAGCTGGCAGTGGTCGCCCAGCGCGCCGACGCCGAGCGCTACAGCCGCATGGCGCCGGACGCGCGGGTCGTCGCCGGACCGGCCGCCATCTCGCACCGCCCGGCCCGCCTGGCCTGGGAGCAGACCGGCCTGCCGCTGGTCGCCCAGCAGGTCGACGCGCAGGTCCTGCACTCCCCGCACTACACGATGCCGCTGCGCTCCGGCCGGCCCGTGGTGGTCACGGTCCACGACGCGACGTTCTTCACCGAGCCCGACCTGCACAGCTCGGTCAAGGGCACGTTCTTCCGCTCGGCCACGCGGACCGCGCTGCGCCGGGCCGCCCGCGTCATCGCCCCGAGCAAGGCCACCCGCGACGAGCTCGTGCGCGTCCTCGACGCCGATGCGACGAAGATCGACGTGGCCTACCACGGCGTCGACCAGGGGACGTTCCACGTGCCGACCGAGGCTGAGAAGTCCCGTGTGCAAGCACGTCTCGGCCTCGCAGGTCAGTCCTACATCGCGTTCCTCGGAATGCTCGAGCCCCGCAAGAACGTCCCCGGCCTCATCCGCGGCTGGGTCAAGGCGTGCGAGGGCCGGGAGCTGACACCGGCGCTCGTGCTCGCCGG
>JBKJQM010000518.1:0-4663 GCA_046594005.1 Mycobacteriales bacterium | reverse complement strand
TGCGGCGACTACGCCAGCGAGGCGTCCAACGTGATGGTGACGCCGGTGAGCGCCTTGCTGACCGGGCAGCCGGCCTTTGCGTCCTCGGCTGCGCGCTTCGGGAAGGAGACGTCGAAGGTGCCGGCCTTGCTGCTGCTGAGCTCGACCTGGCCGGAGCCGGTCTCGAGGGTGCCGTTCCAGGCGGTGCGAGCGGTACGGGTGGGCATGCGGGGCTCCTCTGGGTCAGGGAAAGGGCTGCTGACTGCAACTCCCCCGGACCCAAGGTGTTCCCGGCCGGCGCGGGACGTCGGCCGTCCGCGCCGCAAGCGCTGCCAGAGGGGATCGTCGCAGCGGTACGGTCGGACCCCGTCGGCACGGAGGGGCGACATGGAGATCCTCGACCTCGCGGACAAGCTCTGGACCGGCGAGGTGTCGGTCGAGGACGCGCATCCGTTCTCGCTCATCGGCGACGCGCAGGAGGTCGCGGACGACGTCGCCTTCGTGCCGTCCTTCGCCAACGTCGCGGCGTTCCGCACCGAGGACGGGCTGGTCCTCGTCGACACCGGCAGCGCACCGCTCGCCCAGCACGTGCACAGCACGCTGCGCCGGTGGGACAGCTCTCCGCTGCGCACGGCCGTCTACAGCCACGGCCACATCGACCACGTCTTCGGCGTCCCCGTGTTCGAGGCGGAGGCGGCCGAGAAGGGCTGGGCCGCGCCGCACGTCGTCGCCCACGAGGCACTGCCCGCGCGGTTCGACCGCTACGTGCTGACCGCCGGCTACAACGAGGTGGTCAACCAGCGGCAGTTCCAGCTCCCCGACCTGCGCTGGCCGCGCGACTACCGCTACCCCGACCAGACCTACCGGGATGCCCTGACGCTGGACGTCGGAGGGCTGCAGCTGCACCTGCAGCACACGCGAGGTGAGACCGACGACCACACGTTCACCTGGATCCCGTCGCGGCGGGTGCTGTGCTGCGGCGACCTGTTCATCTGGGCGTCGCCCAACGCCGGCAACCCGCAGAAGGTCCAGCGCTACCCGCGCGAGTGGGCCGCCGCCCTGCGGGTGATGGCCGGTCTGGGAGCGGAGCTCATGCTCCCCGGTCACGGTGTGCCCGTGGTCGGCGCCGACCGGATCCGGCAGGCGCTGTCGGAGACCGCCGAGCTCCTCGAGCACCTGCACGACGAGACGGTGGCGATGATGAACGAGGGGGCGTGCCTCGACGACGTCGTCCACACGGTGCGGGCGCCGCAGCACCTGCTCGACCGGCCCTACCTCCGGCCGGTCTACGACGAGCCCGAGTTCGTCGTGCGCAACGTCTGGCGGCTGTACGGCGGCTGGTGGGACGGCGACCCGTCCCACCTCAAGCCCGCGCCGGCTGCGGCCCTGGCCCAGGAGCTCGCCGCGCTGGCCGGTGGTGCGCCCGCCCTGGCTGAGCGTGCGCTGGTGCTGGCTGGAGCCGGCGAGCTGCGCCTCGCGGGTCACCTGGCCGAGCTGGCGTGGCAGGCCGCGCCGCAGGACCCCGCCGTTCGGGGCGCGCGCATCGAGGTCTGCTCGCGTCGTGCAGCCCTCGAGCCCTCGACGATGGCCAAGGGCGTGTTCGCATGGGCGGCGCAGGAGGCCACCGGGGTGGACGTAGCAGGACTCGAACCTGCGACCTCACGCGTGTGAAGCGTGCGCTCTAACCAACTGAGCTATACGTCCGGAGGCGCTGTCGCGCGGCCACGGACACTACCTCAGAGCCCCACGAGTTCCAGTCCCCGGTCGACCAGCTGGAAGCGACCGACGGCCCACACGCCGACCCCCAGCGCCACCAGTCCGCCCCCCGTGACGAGCGTGGTGACCACGGGCTTGTTCCTGGCCTTCTCCCAGGCGTCGCGGGCCTGGACCTTGGCCCTTTCGAGCAGCCGGTCGGCCCAGGCGAATTCGGTCGACCAGATGTAGAGGCCGAGCAGGATCGGCGGGATCGTCAGTGGCCCCGGCGCGACGATGAGCGCGCAGCCGAGCAGCACGAAGGCCAGGCCCAGCAGGAAGACCAGCACCTTGAGCAGGTGGCGGCCGCCGGGCGTGCGCCGCATGCGGGCGCGCCAGCCGCTGGTGCTCAGGTGCACGTGGGCCGGTCTCTGGGAGTCGGTCACCCGCAGATCCTCGCTCACGCAGGGAGGCTAGGCCTCGCCGCTGGCGATCACGGCGGAGCGTGGCATCGGCGGGGCCGTGTCGCCCTTCTCGTGGCTCACCATGAACGCGGTGACGTCGGCGATGCCGGCCTCGACCTGCATCCCGCGAAGCACGTCCAGCGACGTGCTGTCGACGTCGAAGGCGCCGACCGGCCGCACGTCGCCGTAGCGGCTCTTGGCCCACAGGACGTAGGTGGTGCCGGCCTCGTTCGGCTCGAGCCCGTCGACGAGCAGCGACATGTCGCGGTCGTGGACCAGCGCGACGGCGACCACCTTGCCGTCCTCCGAGGTCAGGGGGACGGTCGTCGTCGCCGGGTCGCCCAGCTCCTTGACAGCGGCGGTGAGCCGGCCGCCCCACTCGTCCTGCTGGGCGCGGTCGTTCTGCAGGACGGCGTTCCACGCCCCGAGCGACACGACGAGCGCGGCCGCGGCGGCGACGCCGGCCCAGGTCGTCGCGCGCTGGGTGCGCGAGGCGTTCCGCCGCGTCCGGGCGTCGGCGAGCGAGGCGGGCGCGGCGTCCTGCGCGGCGGACGGGAAGGTCGCGCCGCGGCCGGACGCGAGTACGCCGTCGCGGATCGAGTCCAGCAGCCCGGGCGGCGGGTCGGCCGCGTCGGGCGCGTAGGCCAGGTGGGCGAGGGTCGACCGGTGCTCGGCGACGTCCCGCTCGCACCGCGCGCACGCGGCCAGGTGTGCGAGGAACAGCTGCTCCTCCTCCGGCTCCAGCGCCGAGAGGGCGTGGCCGGCAGCCAGCTCCTCGTACGGCAGGTGGGCGTCGGGGCGGGTCACGGTGAGTTCCTCGGGTCAGGGGTGGACGGGCGGGCGGCGGGGCCTTGTGGAGGCTCGAGTCCCCCGGCGGCGTTGGAGAGCCCGTCGAGGGACTCCTTCATCCGCTTCATTCCCGCGAGCATCCGGGTCTTGACCGTGCCCAGCGGCGTGCTGGTCAGGCCGGCGATCTCCCGCTGCGTGTAGCCGCCGAAGTAGGCGAGCGTGAGCGCCTCCCGCTGCGGGTCCGGCAGGGTCTTGAGGACCTCGCGGACGCGCTCGCGGCGCAGCAGCGACCAGACGGCGTCGTCGACCTTCGGCGCGTCGGACTCGCGCAGCTCGAGCAGGTCGGCGGTGGTCCGCCGCTTGCGGAGGTTCTCCTCGCGCCGGACGCTGTCCACCGCCTTGTGGTGCGTCATGGACAGCAGCCAGGTGGAGAAGCCGCCGCGCGAGGCGTCGAACCGGGAGGCGTCGCGCCAGACGGTGAGGAACACCTCCTGCACGACGTCCTGCGCGAGCTGCTCGTCGGTGAGGATGCGGCGGGCCAGGCCGTAGCAGGCGCGGCCGTAACGCCCGTACAGCGCCTCGAGCGCGCCGCCGTCCCCCTCGGTGATGAGGGCGACCAGGCCGCGGTCGTCGAGGCCCTCGAACGCAGTGCCCAGCTCGCGGGCAGCCGTCGCCGGGGTGCCGGTGGCCCGGCCCCGCGGCAGTGTCATCGTCGTCCTCACGTGGGAGGTTCGCAGCAGGCGCCCCGGCGGATGGCCCGAGGGTGGAGGCATGGGCCACACCGACCGTACTGCGCCGCGGCCGGTCCGGCGACCACGCCGAGGCACGTGCCGCCGAACGGGTGACGCACCAGGTCACACGGGTGTGGCGGTTCGGACCGGTGGACGCGGGCAAAACCTGGAGCACGGGGCGGACCGCCTCGTCCCCCTGAGGAGGCCTGAGCCATGACCACCCGACCGACCTCGGTCAGCTCGGAGCTGCCGCTGCGCCTCGTCGTCCCCGGCGCTGCGTCTCTCCCTGTCCGGGCGGACCTGCTCTACGACCCCGAGGACCCCTACGCGGTGCAGGTGTCCTTCCACACCGGCAACGGCGCAGCCGGCGACGTCGTCCAGTGGACCTTCGCCCGTCAGCTGCTGAGCGACGGGATCGCCGCACCCTCCGGTGAGGGCGACGTGCAGGTCTGGCCGTCCTCCAGCGTCGGCGCCGCAGTGGTCTGCCTGTCGCTGTCGTCCCCCTCCGGCCGGGCGCTGTTCGAGGTGCCGCTGACCGAGCTCGCCGAGTTCCTCGGCCGCACCTACGAGGCCGTCCCGACCGGCTCCGAGAGCGCACACGTCGACGTCGACGCGGAGCTGGCGCTGCTGCTCTGGGCAGAGCCCGAGACCTGAGCTGCTCCGGCGCTCGGGCGCCGGCCTCTGCTAGGGTTCCACCTCGTCCGAAGGCGCTGCGGCGTCGGACGACACGCGGACGTGGCTCAGTTGGTAGAGCACAACCTTGCCAAGGTTGGGGTCGCGGGTTCGAATCCCGTCGTCCGCTCGAAAGGGACCTCTCGAGGTCCCGCATGTCTGGCCGGGTGGCCGAGTGGCTTAGGCAAGGGCCTGCAAAGCCCTGTACGCGGGTTCGATTCCCGCCCCGGCCTCCCTCGCGGCCGTACAACTCCACAGCACGGGCGATTGGCGCAGTCTGGTAGCGCGCTTCCCTGACACGGAAGAGGTCACAGGTTCAAGTCCTGTATCGCCCAC
>JBKJQM010000498.1:0-4050 GCA_046594005.1 Mycobacteriales bacterium | reverse complement strand
GCAGGTCGCCCTGGCGAAGCTGTCCGCACTCGGGGTGTCGGTGGCCATCGACGACTTCGGCACCGGCTACAGCTCGCTGCTCTACCTCAAGCGCTACCCGATCGGTGCGCTGAAGGTCGACCGCTCCTTCGTGGCCGGCATGGGCACCAAGGACGACGACGACGCCATCGTGGCCAGCGTCGTCAGCCTGGCCAGGGCCGTCGGTGCGGTCAGCATCGCGGAGGGCGTGGAGACGGCCGAGCAGCTCGCCGCGCTGCGCGGGCTGGGCTGCGACTTCGCGCAGGGCTACCTGCTCGGTCGGCCCGTGCCGGCACAGGACCTCGCCGTCGCTCTCGTCGAGTGCGCCGCAGTGCTCGCTCGACCGGTGCCGCACCAGAGGGCTCCGCGTGCGGCGGCCGGCCCGCCCGTCCCGCAGCACGTGCGCATCCGGATCGCCGAGCTGCACGGGGAGGGCGGCTCGCTGCACACCATCGCCGCTGCCCTCAACGGTGAGAACCAGCCGAACCCGTACGGCCGTCGCTGGCACAGCAGCTCGGTGGCGAAGGTCGTGGCGGAGCTGGCCGGGCTCTAGGCCGGGTCGTCCGCCCGTCGCCGGTCCTCGAGCGGCGTGGGCTGGACGCTGCGGCTGGGGAACTCCTCCAGCGGCCCGCGCTCGGTGACGTCCCAGTCCGGGAACGTCAGGTCGGTCTGCAGGTACAGCGACAGCAGCTCGGCGACGGAGCGGATGCCGTCCAGGTGCGTCCGCTCGTGACCGTGCGAGGAGTCCACGCCGAAGCCGACGAGGGCGGTCCGCATCTCGAGGCCCGCCTCCACCGCGCTCGCCGCGTCGGAGCGGTAGTAGCGGAACGTGTCGCGGGTGTGCGGAACGCCGTGGTCCTTGCACAGCGCGATGAGCCGGCGGCTGAAGTGGTAGTCGAAAGGCCCTGTGCTGTCGAGCATCGCGATGTTGGCGCACTCCTCGCGCGACTGCTGCCCGGGAGCGACGACGGCGTTGTCGACGGCGATCATCTCTGACACGTCGGTGTCCAGGCCGTGCGTCGCGCCGTGTCCGACCTCCTCGGCGATGGTGACCAGCAGGTGGGCGCTGACGTGCGGCACGACCCGCGCGTCGATGAGCGACTTGAAGGCGCCCAGAGCAGCGGCGATGCCGGCCTTGTCGTCGAGGTGGCGGCTCTTGACGTAGCCCGATGGCGTGAGCATCGGATTGGCGTCCAGCGCGACGAAGTCGCCGACCTGCAGGCCCATCGCCATCAGACCGGCCACGTCGACCACCGGCTCGTCGACGCGCACCTCGACCAGCGGCCAGCCGATGCCCTGGGTGTCGACCTCGTCGCCGTACTGGTGGCCGCTGCTCTTGAGCGGCAGCACCGTGCCGGTGTAGGTCGTGTCGGAGTCGGTGAAGATCGTGACGTGCGCGCCCTCGGCGAAGCGCGCGCTGTGCGTGCCGAGCTGGGCCACCTCGAGCCGGCCGTTGTCCTTGAGGCGCGTGACCATGCACCCGATCGTGTCGGCGTGCACGACGATCGCCCGGTCTGGGCGGGTGCGGCGGCCCGGGAGCGTCGCGTTCAGCAGACCTCGACGCGTGACGGTCAGCTCCATGCCGAGGTCCATCAGCAGCTCGCCGATGTACTGCACGACCTCGTCGGTGCGCCCCGTCGGGCTCGGCGTCCGGAGCAGGTGGATGAGGACGTCCTGGACGTACGTCATGTCGATCGGCAGCCGGCGGACCGCCACGTCGCTGGTGCCGCCGGGCGTGCCGCTCACGGCTGCGGGACGACGTGCGCCTGCAGCGAGGCCGTCTCCGGGAACAGCAGGTCCACGAAGCGCTCGGCCGTCGGCTGTGGCGAGTGGTTGGCCAGGCCCGGCCGCTCGTTGGCCTCGATGAGCACGTGCTCAGGGCCGGACACGTCGGGCACGAGGAAGTCGAGGCCAGTCACGGGGATGTCCAGGGCGCGGCTCGCGCGTACGGCGGCGGTCACGAGGTCAGGGTGCAGCAGGTGCGTCACGTCGTGGATCGTGCCACCGGTGTGCAGGTTCGCGGTGCGGCGCACCACGAGCTCCTCACCCAGCGGCAGGACGTCGTCCATCTCGCGCCCGTGCGCGCGCACCGTCGCGAGGGTCGCGTCGTCCATCGGGATGCGCGACTCTCCGCCCGTGGCCGCGGCGCGGCGGCGGCTGTGGGCGGCGATGAGCCCCTTCACCGGCGTGACGCCGTCCCCGATGACGGAGGCGGGGCGGCGGACCGCTGCGGCGACGACCTCGTGGCCGATCACGACGACCCGCAGATCCTCCCCGGCGACGAGCTCCTCGAGCAGGACGTCGGGGCAGTGCTGACGGGCCAGGGCGACGGCCTGCACGAGCTCGTCCGGGGTGCGGACCCCGACGCTGATGCCCTTGCCCTGCTCCCCGCGGGCCGGCTTGACGACCACCTCGCCGAGCTGGGCCAGGAAGTCCACGTCCTGCTCGTCGCCGGCCGCGGTACGACCGCGGGGGACGGCGATGCCTGCCTGCTCGACGATCCGGCGGGTCACCCGCTTGTCGTCGCAGCGCGACATGGCGACCGCGGTCGTCATCTCCGAGAGCGACTCGCGGGTGACGATGCTGCGTCCGGCGTGCGTGAGGCGCAGCTCGCCCCACTCCGCGTCGAGCACCTCGACGTTGACGCCACGGCGCCGTGCCTCGTCGGCGATGATCCGTGCGTAGGGGTTCAGGCGCTGGTAGGTCTCGGACGGCGGAGAGACGAAGAGGCGCTCGTTGATGGTGTTCTTGCGCTTGAGGGACAGCACCGGGACGCGGGCGAAGCCGACGCGCTCGTAGAGGTCGATCGCCTTGCGGTTGTCGTGCAGCACCGAGAGGTCGACGTACTGCCGGCCCTTCGCCGCGAAGTGCTCGGCCAGCGCCCGGGTGAGGTGCTCGCCCACGCCGGCGAGGCGGCTCTGCGGATCGACCGCGAGGCACCACAGGCTGGTGCCGCCCTCGGGGTCGCCGAAGGCCTGCACGTGGTCGATGCCGGTGACCGTGGCGATGACGCGCCCGGTGCCGGGCTCCTCGGCGACCAAGTAGTGGAAGACCGGGTCGACGGCGTTGGCCAGCACCAGCTCCGGGTCGGCCCGCAGCATGCCGGCGGTGGCGTAGACGGCGTTGACGGCGGCGACGTCCGCCTCGTCGCGCAGCGGACGTACGACCGCGCTGCTCGTCCGGCCCGGACGGTAGGGCGGCAGGTCCAGGCGGTAGGTGTGCGAGGGGTCCAGGAACAGCTCGTTGGGCGCTTGAGCGACCAGGACGTGCGGCTCGCGCGGGTAGATGCAGATGTCCCGGTGGCCGCTGGTCTCGCCGCGCAGGGCGGCGCGGAGCCGGTCGGGGCTGGTGAAGGTCTGCCCGAACACGATCCGGCCCCAGCCGCAGTCGAGGACGACGTCGGGCAGCACCCCGTCGGGCAGGTCCGCCGAGAGCCGGTGCCAGCGCGTGCTGAACGCTCCCGTGCCCGCGGACGGGGTCTCGCTCACAGCCCGCGGCCCTGCAGCCACATCTCGAGCAGGGCCAGCTGCCACAGCGGGTTGCCGCCGAGCGGGGTGAGCGAGCCGTTCGGGTCGGCCAGCATCCGCTCGACGGCGTCGGTGCGGAACAGCGCCCGCTCCTTGGCGGCCGGCGCCGTCAGGGCGTCGCGCACGCGGTCCAGGAACCCGCCCTCGAGGTGGGTGAGCGCCGGCACCGGGAAGTAGCCCTTGGGCCGGTCGATGACCTCGCTCGGGATGACCCGGCGGGCGGCCTGCTCCAGCACGCCCTTGCCGCCGTGCGCGAGCTTCAGCTCCGGCGGGCACTGGGCGGCCAGCTCGACCAGCTCGTGGTCGAGGAACGGCACCCGGGCCTCGAGCCCGAACGCCATCGTCGTGTTGTCCACGCGCTTGACCGGGTCGTCGACCAGCATGACCTCGGTGTCCAGGCGCAGCGCCCGGTCCAGCGGCGTGTCGGCCTGCCCCTTCGCGAAGTGCTCGGCGACGAACGCAGTGCTGACGTCCTCGTCGCACTGCCAGTCGGGGTTCAGCAGGG
>JBKJQM010000084.1:0-6938 GCA_046594005.1 Mycobacteriales bacterium | reverse complement strand
TCTCGTACGGTATGAGGTTGGTGATCGCCCGCTGCAGCGTCGACTACGTCGGGCGGCTGACCGCCCACCTGCCCTCGGCGACCAGGCTGCTGCTGGTGAAGGCGGACGGCTCGGTGTCGATCCACG
Organism: Mycobacteriales bacterium; assembly: GCA_046594005.1. Taxonomy (GTDB): domain Bacteria; phylum Actinomycetota; class Actinomycetes; order Mycobacteriales; family SCTD01; genus SCTD01. Next base: position 6,812 of record JBKJQM010000084.1, on the reverse strand, counting down.
CCGACGACCGCGCCTACAAGCCGCTGATGTGGATGAGCCCGCCCTGCACCACCGTCGACCTGGACGGCGTGTGGACCGTGACGAACAAGGCCGGCGAGCAGCTCGTCATCACCGTCGAGGAGGTGCTGTCCGACGTGTCCCACGAGCTCGGCAGCGATCCGGGCCTGGTCAAGGACGGCGTCGAGAAGCACCTGCAGGAGCTGCTGGCCGGCCGCTGCGAGGTCCTCGGCGAGGGCTGGACGCTGGTGCAGCGCGAGTACTTCACCGACATCGGCCCGGTCGACCTGCTCGTGCGCGACTCCACCGGCGCCCACGTGCTGGTCGAGGTCAAGCGGCACGCCGAGATCGACGGCGTCGAGCAGCTGACCCGCTACCTGCAGCGCGTCTCCACCGTCCTCGGCGACGTGAAGGGCGTCCTGGCGGCGCAGAGCTTCAAGCCGCAGGCCAAGGTGCTGGCCGCCGACCGGGGCATCACCTGCGTGCACCTGGACTACGACGCCCTGCGCGGGCTGGAGTCGTCCACCCCGACCCTGTTCTGAGCCGCCCGCGCTCGGCCTGCGAGACTCGGCGCGAGCAGCCGCGGGTTCGCGGCGACGGACGAAGGAGCAGTCAGTGGCGCGCGAGTTCTCGACGGTGGGCGTGGTCGGCCTCGGCACGATGGGGGCCGGGATCGCCGAGGTGCTGGCGCGGTCCGGCCTGCAGGTCATCGGCTACGAGCCCGAGCAGGCCGGCCTGGACCGGGCGCAGACCCACCTGAGCGCCTCCACGGGGCGGGCCGTCGCCAAGGGCAAGCTCACCGACGACGAGGCCGCCGAGATCCTCGGTCGCATCTCCACCGGCACGGACCTCGCCGCCCTCAAGGACTGCGAGCTGGTCATCGAGGCCATCCCGGAGCGGATGGAGCTCAAGGCCGAGCTCTTCGCCCAGCTCGACGGGCTGCTCGGCGCGGACGCCGTGCTGGCCACCAACACCTCCGCCCTGTCGGTGACCGAGCTGGCCACCGGCACGTCCCGGCCGTCGAAGGTCGTCGGCCTGCACTGGTTCAACCCGGCGCCGGTCATGGGCCTGGTCGAGGTCATCAGCACCGTCGTCACCGACCCCTCGGTCGTCGAGGACGTGCAGGCGCTCGTCGAGCGGGTCGGCAAGACCGGGGCCACCGCCGGCGACCGCGCGGGCTTCATCGCCAACGCGCTGCTGTTCGGCTACCTCAACAACGCCCTGCGGATGTACGAGAGCAAGTACGCCTCCCGCGAGGACATCGACGCCGCGATGCGCTTCGGCACCGGCCACCCGATGGGCCCGCTGGCGCTGCTCGACCTCATCGGCCTGGACTCGGCGTACGAGATCCTCGAGACGATGTACGCGCAGTCGCGCGACCACCGCCACGCGCCGGCGCCGCTGCTCAAGCAGTACGTCACCGCCGGTTTCCTCGGCCGCAAGTCCGGCCGCGGCATCTACACCTACGCAGCCGTCGACTCGCCCGAGGTCGTCGCCGACGACCAGTCCCCGGCCTCGGAGTCCGGCACGGCCCGGCCGGTGCAGCGCATCGGCGTCATCGGCACCGGCACCATGGCCAGCGGCATCGTCGAGGTCTGCGCCAAGAGCGGCTACGACGTCGTGTTCCGCGCGCGCGGCGAGGACAAGGTCGCCGCCGTGCAGAAGAAGATCGAGGGCTCGCTCGACAAGGCGCTGCAGCGCGGCAAGCTGACCGAGGAGGCCAAGGCCTCGACCCTGGCGAAGATCACCGGCACGACGTCGCTGGACGACCTCGCAGACTGCGACCTCGTCATCGAGGCCGTCGTCGAGGACCTGGCCATCAAGAAGGCGCTGTTCTCGGCGCTGGACGACGTCATGAAGCCCGGTGCGATCCTCGCGACGACGACCTCGTCGCTCCCCGTCATCGAGTGCGCCCAGGCGACCAGCCGCCCGCAGGACGTCGTGGGCATGCACTGGTTCAACCCGGCGACGGTGATGAAGCTCGTCGAGGTCGTGCCCACGGTGACCACCTCCGGCGCCGTCGTCGCGACGGTCCTCGAGGTCTGCGCGACGACCAAGAAGCACGCCGTCCTGTGCGGTGACCGCGCCGGCTTCATCGTCAACGCGCTGCTGTTCCCGTACCTCAACGACGCGGTGAAGATGCTCGAGGCGCACTACGCGACCATCGACGACATCGACTTCGCGATGACCAAGGGCTGCGGCCACCCGATGGGCCCGTTCGCGCTGGTGGACGTGGTCGGCCTGGACGTCACGCTGGCGATCCAGCGGACGCTGTTCGACGAGTTCCGCGAGCCGGGCGACGCGCCCGCACCGATGCTCGAGCACCTCGTGCGCGCCGGCTACCTCGGCCGCAAGACCGGCCGCGGCTTCCGCGACTACAGCAAGCGCTAGTGCCGGGCGGCTCCGGGCGGGCGGCCAAGCGGGCCGCCGCCCTGGCCGCGCTCAAGGCCGGCGACGACGACAGCGCGCCCCGCGTGCCGGCGGGGGAGCGCGTCGAGGACGGCTACGTCGTCCGCTCCGTCGCCGGGACGGCCAGCGCCCGGTCGTACCGCTGTCCCGGGTGCGACCAGGAGCTGCGACCGGGCGGCCCGCACGTCGTCGCCTGGCCGGAGGGCCGCCCCGACGACCGCCGCCACTGGCACACCGCCTGCTGGTCGGCCCGGGGCCGGCGCGGCGTGAAGGTCCACCGCTCCAAGAACGCCCCCAAGTACGGCTGAGGAGGGACCTGCGTGGCTGACATCCGGGCGAACACCGTCCTGCCGGCCGAGCGCCGTGACGTCGTGCTGCACACCGCCGACGGCCTCGAGCTCGTCGGCGAGCTGGCCCTGCCGGTCGGACGTCCGCCGGTGGCCACGATCGTCTGCCTGCACCCGCTGCCGACGCAGGGCGGCTTCATGGACAGCCACCTGCTGAAGAAGGCGAGCTACCGGCTGCCCGCCCTCGCCGATGTCGCGGTGCTGCGCTTCAACACCCGCGGCACGTCCAGCCCACGTGGCACCAGCCAGGGGGCGTTCGACGACGCGCAGGGCGAGAAGTACGACGTGGCAGCGGCTCTGGACCTCTGCGAGGCAGAGGACCTGCCCGCGATCTGGCTCGTCGGCTGGTCGTTCGGCACCGACCTGGCGCTCAAGTACGGCTGCGACCCCTCCGTCGTGGGCGCCGTGCTGATCAGCCCGCCGCTGCGCTTCTCCGAGCCGGCCGACCTCGCCTCCTGGGCACAGTCCGGCAAGCCGCTGACCGCGCTGGTGCCCGAGCTCGACGACTTCCTGCGACCGGCCGAGGCGCGTGAGCGCCTCGCCGTCGTGCCGCAGTGCGAGGTGGTGGCCGTGGAGGGCGCCAAGCACCTGTTCGTCGGCTACACAGAGCGGGTGCTCGACGAGGTCGTCGCCCGCGTGAACCCCGCTGCCGCACCCCTGCCCACGACGTACGAGGAGACCTGACATGACCGGCTTCGACCTGACCGGGCGCACGGCGCTGGTGACCGGCGCCTCCCGGGGCATCGGCCGCGCCATCGCGCTCGGCCTGGCGCGGGCCGGCGCGGACGTCGCGCTGTCCGCCCGCGACGAGGACCTGCTGGAGCAGGTCCGCACGGACGTCGAGGCGCTGGGGCGCAAGGCCATCGTGCTGCCGGCCGACGTCACCGATCCCGAGGCGTGCGTGCGCCTGGCCGAGGACGCGATCGCCGGGCTCGGCCACCTCGACGTGCTTGTCAACAACGCCGGCGGCTCGTCGTACATGGGCCCGTTCACCGACCTGCGCTTCCGCGGGTGGGAGAAGACGATGCGGCTCAACGTCGACTCGATCGTGCACCTGTCGCAGCCCGTCGGTCGCCACATGCTCGAGCGCGGGCGGGGCTCGGTGGTCAACGTCGCCTCGGTGGCCGGGCTCACGGGCACCCCTGCGCTGGCCGCCTACGGCGCGTCCAAGGCCGCCGTCATCAGCCTCACGAAGACCCTGGCCCTGGAGTGGGGCCCGCAGGGGGTCCGGGTCAACGCGCTGTGCCCCGGTTGGACGAAGACCGACCTCAACTCCGACCTGTGGAGCGACGAGTCGCTGGCCGCCCAGATGGTCGCGACGACCGGCCTGAAGCGCTGGGCCGAGGCGGAGGAGATGGTCGGTCCGACGGTCTTCCTGGCCAGCGACGCCAGCTCGTACCTCACCGGTCAGGCGCTCGTCGTGGACGGCGGCCAGACCTCGGGCTGAGGCCTACTCCTGGTCCTGGCGCGGGACGAGGACCTCCATCACGACCAGCTGGATCGCCGCGGCGATCGGGATCGCGAGCAGCGCGCCGAGCACCCCCAGAAGCGCGCCGCCGATGAGGACCGCGACGACGGTGGCGGCGGGCGAGACGTCCACGGACTTCTGCATGATCCGCGGGTAGAGCACGTAGTTCTCGACCTGCTGGTAGACGAGGAACCAGACCGCGACGATGACACCGGACTGCACCGAGTCGAACAGCGCCACGGCGGTCAGGACCGCTGCGCCGATGGTCGCACCGATCAGCGGGACGAGGCCGGTCAGGAACACCAGCATCGCGAGCGCCACCGCGTAGTCGATGCCCAGCACGGTGAGCAGGACGTACGACAGCGCCCCGTTGAGGGCCGCGATCGAGACGGCGCCGGCGACGTAGCCGCCGACCCGGCTGAGGATCTCGTCCGTCAGCAGGCCCACACGGGCGCGCCGCGACCGGGGGACGATGCGGTAGGCGTGCGCCTTGATCGAGGGCAGGTTCGACAGGAAGTACAGCGTGACGATGAGGACCGTCAGCGCGCTGAAGAACGCTCCGAAGACGGCCTTGCCCACCCCGAGCACGCCGCCGGCGGCGCCCACGCCTACGCGCTGGGGGTCGTCCAGCAGCTGCTGCGCGCGGTCGAGGAGGCCGAAGCGTGCGTCCAGGGAGGCGATCCGGCTGTTGTCCTGCAGCTGGCGCAGGTAGTCCGGCGCCTGGTCGACGAAGGCCTGTGCCTGGTCGGTGATCGGCGGCACGACGGCGAAGCCGAAGCCGACGAAGAACAGCAGCACGCAGAGCAGCACGACGCCGACGGCGAAGCCGCGCCGCATGCGGCGCCGCTCGAGGGCCTCGACGGCCGGGTTGAGGCCGATGGCCAGGAACGCCGCGGTGAGCAGCAGCACGAGGACCGACTGCACGGCCACCAGCGCCTTCACCAGGCCGTAGGCCGTCGCGACGCCCATCGCTGCAGTGAAGGCCACGCGGTACGGCGACCGGCTCGACAGCGGCCGGCCCGGGACGCCGTACGGGTTCTCCTCGTCGACCTGCGCCTCGATCTTGCGCACGGCGGTGTCCAGCAGCGGGTCGTCGGGCGGCGCGACGAGTCGGGCGGCGTCGACCGCCGCGCTCCCGGCCGCGATGGCGCCCTGGCGCGCCTGCTCGGCGCCGTACTGAGCCCGTTCGGCTCCGTCACGGGCCTGCTCGGCCTTCGCAGCCTGCGCGCCGACCTCTCCGACCACTGCGCCGACGCGTTCGTCGACCGCCTCGTCCACCGCCTCGTCGACCTCCGCGTCGACGCGCTCCTCGACGGCTCGGGTGACGGCGTCGTCCTCCGGGACCTCCTGATCAGTCACCGGAGGGGACCCGGGTGGAGCCCGAGGGGCTCTGCCGGGTGCCGGTCGCCGCCGTGAGGTCGACGCTCAGCGGCGCGACGGCCGCGGACACGGCCTGCTGCAGCTGGTGGAGCTGGGCGGCGATGGCGTCCCGCTGGCGGGACTTCTCCTCCACCTCGCGGCGGGCCGCCGCCGTCATGGCTGCGGCCTCGCGGCGGGCCGTCTCGTGCAGGCCCTGCACGTCCTGGCGGGCGGTGTTGACGGCGTTCTCGGCGTCCTTCTGCGCGGTGCCCCGCGTGGCGTCGGCCTCGCGGCGCGCGGTCGTCAGCAGGTTGTCGGCGTCGCGCTTGGCCTGCGAGCGGACCGCCTCGGCGTCGCGCTGCGCCTGGAGGGTGGAGGCCTCCGCGGCGTCGTGCCGCTTGGTGACCTCGCGCTCGCGCCGCTCGAGCTCGGCGGTGCGCTCGCTGGTCTCCTTGGCCGCCTGCTGCTTGGCGAGCTCGACGATGCGGGCGGCGTCGGCCTCGGCGGAGGCGCGCAGGGCAGCGGCCTCCTCCTCGGCCAGGCGCAGCATGGTCGCGAGCCGCTCGGTGAGCGTCGAGGCGGCCTCGGGCTCGCCGGCTGCGCGCTTCTCGGTCTCGGCCAGGCGCTCCTGGACAGCAGCGATCTCGGCCTGCATCGCCGTGAGGCGGGCGGCGTCGGTGGCGTGCCGGGCGTCCAGGCCGTTGATGTGCTCGTCGACCCGGTCGAGGTAGTCGTCCACCTCGCGCCGGTCGTAGCCGCCGAAGCGGACCACGTTGAAGCCGACGGTGTCAGAGGAGCCGTCCATCGGGACGAGGTCGTCGTGCTCGTGGGCAGTGGCTGCGCTCATGGTGCTGTGATACCACCCGCCGGCCCCCTCGACCCGCAACGTCGCGAGGACCCGCCGGGAGCGTCGGCGACGGCCCCGCAGGACCGCCGCCGGCGCGCCTCACACGTCGCGGAAGCGGTTGATCGCGTCGAGGTGCGTGGCCCGGAACTCCTCGGCCTCCGGCTCGACGCCGAGGCCCTCCTCGGGGGCGAGGCACAGGACGCCGACCTTGCCCTGGTGCAGGTTCTTGTGGACGTCGTAGGCCGCCTGGCCGGTGTCCTCGAGGGAGTACGTCTTGGACAGCGTCGGGTGGATGAACCCCTTGGTGATGAGGCGGTTGGCCTCCCAGCTCTCCTTGTAGTTGGCGAAGTGAGAGCCGACGATCCGCTTGAGGTTCATCCAGAAG
>JBKJQM010000502.1:0-4023 GCA_046594005.1 Mycobacteriales bacterium | reverse complement strand
GTCGAGGGCCAGGTGCACGCCGTTCTCGACGTACGACGCGAGCGCCGCCACGACCGCGCCCTCCGGGTCGAGCAGCACGCCCTCGAGCACCTCGAGGGTGAGCGCCGCCGCCGGCAGGCCCGACCCGCGCAGCACGTCGAGCGAGAGCTCGAGCCGTGCGGAGTCGAGCAGCTCGCGGGTGCTCAGGTTGACCGAGAGCGCCAGGTCCTCGCACCCCGGCAGCCGTCGCCAGGCCGCGACCTGGTGGGCGGCCGTGTCGAGCACCTGGCGGCCCAGCTCGACCACCAGTCCCGTCTCGTCAGCGACGTCGAGGAACGCCCCGGGCAGCAGCAGCCCGCGGGTGGGGTGGGTCCACCGGGCGAGGGCCTCGACGCCGACCACCCGCCCCGTCGTGAGCTCGACCTGCGGCTGGTAGTGCACCGCGATCTGCCCGGTGTCCAGAGCGGTCCGCAGCTCCTGCTCGAGGGTCAGCCGGAGCACCGGTTCCTCGCCGTCCACCGAGTCCCAGACGACGGCGCGGGCCCGGCCCTTGGCCTTGGCGCGGTACATCGAGACGTCCGCGTCGCGCAGCAGCGCCTCGGCGCCCCGGTCGTCGTCGTCCGCCCCGTGCACGACGATGCCGACGCTGGCGCTGACGACCAGCTCGTGGCCGCTCACCTCGACGGGAGCTCTCAGCACCTTCTGCACCCGCTCGGCCAGCTGGACCGCCTCGGGCTCGCCGAGACCCTCTGCCAGCACGACGAACTCGTCACCACCGAGCCGCGCCACGAGGTCGCCGTCGCGGCAGGTCCCGGCGAGCCGGCCGGCCACGGTGCGCAGCAGCTCGTCCCCGGCGCTGTGCCCCAGCGAGTCGTTGACCACCTTGAACCGGTCCAGGTCGAGGAAGAGCACAGCAAGCGGCGCGCGGGCCGCGACGAGCTCCTCGAGCCGCTGCAGCAGCGCGGCGCGGTTGGCCAGCCCGGTGAGCGCATCTCCCAGCGCGAGCCGGGCCAGCCGCTGCTCGGACTCGACGCGCGCGGTGACGTCGCGGGTGGAGGACTGCAGCTCCTGGACGCGGCCGTCGACGCGCACCGGCCGCATGACCGTCTCCACCCACACCCACGAGCCGTCCGTGTGGGACAGCCGGTAGCGGACGGTCGACACCTCGCCGGAGCGGAACAGCTCCACCATGGCGCGGGTGAGGCGGGCCCGGTCCTCCGGGTGCACGAAGTCGGTGGCGGTGCGGCCTTCGAGCTCGGCGGGCGCGCGACCGAGCAGCTCGCGCAGGGCCGGTGAGGCGTAGAGGCACGTGCCGTCCCCGGCGTGCCGCGTGATGACGTCGGTGCTGTTCTCCGCGAGCAGGCGGAAGTGCGACTCCGACTCGTGCAGGGCCTGGTCGGCGGCGCGCTGCAGGGTCACGTCGGTGAAGGTCGCGAGGGCGGCGTACGGCGTGCTCTCCCCTGGCCGGCGCATCGGCCGCGCGGTGACGGTGAGCCAGCGCGTGCCGCGGTCGGTGCGCAGTCCCATGGCGACGTCGTCGAGGTTGACCCCCTCGTGCACCGCGCGGTGGATCGGCCACTGGTCGTCCGGCCACGGCTGCCCGTCGCCGAGCAGCACCTCGATGCCGCCCTCGCGCAGGGACTGCGTCGTCAGGACCGCGGGCCGCATCCCGATCGTCTCGACGAAGGCGCGGTTGGCCACCAGCACCCGGCTGTCGTCGGCGATGACGAGCAGCCCCACCGCCAGTGCGTCCAGCGCGGCCAGGTGGTGGACGCGCTCCTCGCGGAGAGCAGTCAGCTCGTCGGTCGTCATCGCCATGATCGTGTCAGAGCGGACGGCTGCGACGGGTCAGGCTGCATCCTCGGGGCGCACCGCGATCCGGTCCACCATGAGCGGCACCCCGGCGGCGTGCCGCCCGACGAGCAGCTCGGCGTCGACGAGCCGCTTCATGCGGTGCAGGGAGCGCTTCACGAACACGACCTGCATGAGCCGGCCGAAGGTCTTCCACCCCAGCCTTACGACGAGGTTGGGGATCTGCTCCGACCGCACGTAGCGGCAGACCCGGAACTGCACCTCACCGGTGTCGAGCACCTTGACGACGCGGTAGCACATCTCACCGGCCTCGAGGTGGCCCGACAGCGTGCGGTAGCACCAGCCCCACACCTTCAGGGTGTGGCCGTCCTCCTCGACCGTCTCGTCGATGACGGCAGAGACGCGCACCCCCAGCAGGAAGCGCAGGAAGAGGAAACGGCCCTCCAGCAGCATGTCCCGGGCCTGCAGCTCGCTGTCCGGCAGCCACACCGCGTGGATGATCGCGGGGTCGGCGAACTCGTAGTCGCGGACCAGCCGGCACGCCACCTCGTACGGCCCGTCGGGCTCGGGGTCTCCGGGTGCCTCGTGCGGCAGGCGCAGGCAGTACTCGTCGAAGTCCCAGCCGTCCTTGGCCGACGGCGGTGCGTCGAGCTCGAAGTTGACCCGCGACGCGCGCAGCCGGGCCAGCTCGGCCGGCACGTCGGTCTTGCCGATGAGGCGGACGTCGACCACAGGTCAGCCCTTCCAACGGTGGGTGGTGACCTGCACGTTGCCGTGCGGGCGGCCGCCGGCCATGACGGCGACCCGCTCGCAGACGTGCACCCACATGTGCAGCTGCATCTCCCGGGCGAGCGGCAGCCTGTCGTACAGCCAGTCGTACAGCCGGTCGCCGCTGCGCGCCCACGACTCGATCTCGAAGACCAGCCGGCCGCCGTCGCCCCACTGCGCCGTGAACTCGATCTCGCCCGCCTCCATGTGGCCGCGGAGGGTGGCGAAGCGGAAGGACGTCGGCGTCCGCTCCACGATCCGGACGGGTGCGTCCCACGGGCCGGGCATCCGGACCGCGAACTCCGCCCCGACGCCCCGGTCCGCGGACACGGCCTCAAACAGCGAGACCTCCGTCGGCGAGGCGCGGTTGGGGTCGACGAGCAGGCGGGTGACGATCTCCTCCGGACCACTGCGCGCGTCCTCGACCTCGATCCGGTAGACCCGGCGGTACAGCGGCCCGCGACCGGCGCTGCGGCGCAGGATCGTGGACGGGTCGCCCGCCATCGGGCGGTCGGGATCGGGGTCGCCGGGCTCACCGGTGCAGTCGACGACGACGTGGTCGACCTTCTGGCGGTGGGCGACGTACTTCCCGATCGTCCGCAGCATCCCCGGCGCGCGCCGGAGCACGCTGCGCAGCGACAGCAGCAGCTCCAGCGGTCCGGGCGAGCGCTGACCTCCGCCCGGCAGCGTGCGGTCGTGCGTGGCGGGGCTGGCGTCGGTCACGCCCTTGCCCTACCCCGTCCAGGCGACGGTGCTACCCCTCGCCGACCAATGGGCTGGAAGCCACCTCGGTCCCGTCGGGCAGGGCGCTGATCTCGAAGTCGGCGAAGGCGTTCGGGGCGACGCGCTGCAGCTCGCGCAGCATCGCGATGGCCAGCTCGCGGATCTCGACGTCGGCGTGCTCACTGGCGCGCATGGCGACGAAGTGGCGCATGGCGCGGTAGTTGCCGGTGACGACGATGCGGGTCTCGGTGGCGTTCGGCAGCACGGCGCGCGCGGCCTGCCGGGCCTGCTTGCGGCGGCTGGTGACGTTGTCGACGTCGGCGAACTTCTTCTCCAGCCCCTCGAGGAGCTTGGTGTACGAGGCGAGCGCCTGCTCCCCCGCCTCCAGGAACAGCGCGTGCAGCTCGGGGTCCTCGGCGATGACCTCGGGCTCGACCATCGCGGCGTCGCGCTCCGGGACATAGCGCTGGCTGAGCTGGGAGTAGCTGAAGTGGCGGTGCCGGATCAGCTCGTGGGTCAGGCTGCGCGAGATGCCACTGAGGTAGAAGGTCACCGAACCGTGCTCGAGCACCGACAGGTGGCCCACCTCGAGGATGTGGCGCAGGTAGCCGGCATTGGTGGCGGTGGCCGGGTTGGGCTTGCCCCAGCTCTGGTAGCAGGCCCGGCCGGCGAACTCGGCGAGGGCCTGGCCGCCGTCCACGTCGGTCTCCCACGGCACGTCAGCCGGCGGGTCGAAGTGGG
>JBKJQM010000170.1:0-3073 GCA_046594005.1 Mycobacteriales bacterium | reverse complement strand
CCGTCCCTGCTGCACCGCGTAGTCCGCCAGCGCCGCCGACAGGGCCACGGCCAGCACCCGGGCCCGCAGCTCGGTCGGACGGTCGACGGGCCCGTAGGCGTCGAGCAGCGTCGTGCGCGCACTCCCGTCGAAGGCGGCGTAGGCCAGCGAGAGGTCGAGGGCGGGATCGGCGAGACAGACGTCGCCCCAGTCGATGACCCCCGCCGCACGCGGGCCGTCGACCAGCAGGTGCCGGACGTGCAGGTCACCGTGGACCAGCACCGGCTGCCGGGTCGACGGGCCCAGGGGAGCGGCGTCCGCCAGCAGCGCCGTGACGGCCGGGTCCCCCGACCAGTGACCGGAGTCGAACAGCCGTTCGAGGCTCGGCAGGGCCAGGGATCCCCGTGACCCGGGGTCGGCCCGGACGAGCGGGTCGACGGGCAGCCCCGTACCCAGCTCAGCTGCCAGGTCCGGGTCGTGCAGCGCCCTGAGGAAGCCGCCCACCTCGGCGGCGAGCTCGTGCCGGTCGAGCAACCCGGAGTCGGCCAGCTCGGTGCCCACCAGCAGCCGGGCGCCGATGAACGGCCAGCCGAAGGCCTCCGACGGCCGGCCCAGGAGCTCGGGCACCGGGACGGGCTGCGGCAGCCGCGGGGCGAGCCGTGGCAGCAGCGCCGTCTCGCGGGCGACGCCGGCCAGCGCGATCGTCCGGCGCGGGAACCGGAACGCCCAGGTCCCGCCGACCAGGTGGACGGTGTTGTCCCAGCCCTCGGCGAACGGGACGACGTCCAGGCCGGCGAGCGCCGGGAACTGCGCGGCGACCAGGCGCCGCGCGAGGTCGGCGTCGACGACCTTCTCGGCGTCCCAGACGTGGGGAGTCACGCGCAGAGGATGGCAGGGGCGGCTCCCCTGCACGCTCGACCGCAAGCGCCGATAATCCACACTATGTTAAGTAGCGCGGTGCGGCCTGACGAAGTAGCGCGGTGCGGCCGGCTTCATTCAGTCAGGCCAGCGTCAGGAAGTCCTGCACGCCGTAGACGCGACCGGAGGACGTCGTCAGGGCGGAGATGCCGACGTGCGTGAACGCCGGGTTGAGGATGTTCGCGCGGTGACCGGCGCTGTTCATCCACATCGTCACCAGCTGGGCCGGCGCGACGTTGCCGTACGCGACGTTCTCGCCGACACCGCGGGCGCCGCAGGACGACAGGATCGTGGTCATGGACTGGTGCGACAGCGCGCCCAGCAGTGACAGCTGCAGGGCCCAGGCGTCGGCGAACCGCGTGGCGCAGCTCGAGGCGGCCAGCGGGCGCAGACCGCGGCTGGTGCGCTCGACGTTCGTCAGGCGGAGCACCTCGCCGGCGTACGTCGTGACGACCGGGGCCGTACGCGGGGCGACCGGCGCGACGGCGACGGGGAGACGCGGGGTGGCGCGCTTGGTGGCGCTGTTCTTCCACAGGTGCTTGGACATCGAGGTGGTGGACAGCGCCTGTGAGGTGCTGGCCGAGGCGGTCGCGGCGCCGATCGGGACGAGGACGACCGCCGCCAGGACGGACACTGTCAGTGAGCGAATGCGCATCGGAGCACCTCTTCGTCGGCGGGTTGCCCCAGGCTTCGACGCGATTCCGGACGCACTTGAGCACGCAGAGTCACCACCGCTCCCCTGGCTAGGCTCGGCGGGTGCTCACCTCGGCCGGCCGGCGCCTACGGGTCGGCGTGACGGTGGTCGTGGCGGCACTGCTGCTCGCCGGCACCGTGGTCGGCCAGGACGACGACTTCCCGTTCGGGCCGTTCCGGATGTACTCCACGCGCGACGACCCCGACGGCCGCGTCGTCTCCACCCGGGTCGAGGCCGTGGACCGCACCGGACAGGTGCGGGTCGTCGACGAGCGGTCCACCGGGCTGAAGCGGGCCGAGGTCGAGGGCCAGGTCCGCCGCTTCGAGTCCGACCCCGGGCTGCTCGCAGCGCTGGCCCGGGCCCACCGCGCCCTGCGGCCGGACGAGCCGGCGTTCGTCGAGGTCCGGGTCGTCGAGCAGGCGTCGTTCCTGCGGGACAGCCGGCCGACGGGCCGGAGCACCGAGCGCGTGGTCGCCCGCTGGAGCGCGCCGTGAGCTGGCTGCTGGCCCCCGCTCCCCTGGCCCGGGTCGCCGTCCTCCGGGTGCTCGTCTACCTGTTCGTGCCGGTCGACGTCCTGCTGACGACGACCTTCGTGCGCGGGCATGCGCAGGTACCGGGCGAGCTGTACGTCCCGCTGCGCATCGGGCGGGTGCTGCACCTGCCGACGCCCGGGCCGTGGGTCGAGGTGCTCCAGGTGGTCCTGGTGGCGGCCGCCCTGGTCGCCGCGTGGGCAGCGGTGCAGGACCGCTGGCCGCGGCTGACCGGCTGGCTGGTCGCGGTGCTCTACCTCGAGTGGATGGTCGTGGCGATGAGCTACGGCAAGGTCGACCACGACCGGTTCGCGTTCCTCGTGGCGCTGTTCGTCCTGCCGAGCGTCGGCCGGGCGGCCCTGCGCTCCCCCGACCGGACCGAGGCGGCGGGCTGGGCGCTGTCGATGGTGACGCTCGCGGTCGTCGCGACGTACACGCTGGCCGCCGTCGCGAAGCTCCGGTTCGGCGGCTGGGACTGGGTGGACGGGGCGACGCTGACGCGCGCGGTCGTACGCCGCAGCACGCCGCTGTCCGAGCCGCTGCTCGACGCGACGTGGGTCCTGCACGCCGCGCAGTACGGGATCCTGGCGACGGAGCTGCTCGTGGCTCCCCTGCTGCTCGTCCGCTGGCGGGACCCGCGGATCACGTGGGGGCTGGCGGTCGGCTTCCTCGGCTTCCACCTCATGACGTTCGCGATGATCACGATCATCTTCCTGCCGCACTGCGTGGCGCTGCTGGCCCTGCTGCCGCTCGAGCGGCTGACCCGGGCGAGAGAGGCGGTACCGGCGTGACGCCGCTCGCCGTGTTCGACATCGACGGGGTGCTCGCCGACGTGCGGCACCGCCTGCACCACGTCGAGTCGCGGCCCAAGCGCTGGGACGCCTTCTTCGCGGCAGCCGTCGACGACCCGCCGCTCGCGCAGGGCGTCGAGCTCGCGCGGGCCAGCGCCCAG
>JBKJQM010000149.1:0-10648 GCA_046594005.1 Mycobacteriales bacterium | reverse complement strand
CACCCACTCCGACACGCGCTGCCGACGCGCATGAGTGCGCCGTCCCAGCAGCTCCGCACGCCCGACGACGTCGCGGCGCACGTGGAGGCGGCCGTCCGCTACGGGGCCCCGGGCACCATCGGGGCCGAGCTGGAGCTGCTGGTCGCCGACCGCTCCGCGCCCCACGTCCGTCCGCCGCTCGACCGGGTGGCCGCCGCCCTGCCGTCCCGGCTGCCGCACGACAGCCTCGTGACCACCGAGCCCGGCGGACAGCTCGAGCTCTCCTCGCTGCCCGTGCGGGGCCTGGCCGCGGCGGTCGCCGCCCTGTCCGCCGACCTCGCCGCCGCCCGCCGCGCCCTGGCCGCCGACGGCCTGGTGCTGACCGGCCTCGGCGCCGACCCCCTTCGACCGCCGGAGCGGCTGGTCCGTACGCCGCGCTACGACGTCATGGAGGCGCACTACGACGCGGGCGGCCCGGAGTGCGCCGCCGCGGGCCGCTCGATGATGACCGGCTCGGCCGCCGTGCAGGTCTCCGTCGACGCGGGCACGCGCGGCGGGGGAGTGCAGTCCGCCGCGGCCCGCTGGCAGCGCGCCCACGCCCTGGGCCCCGCGCTGGTCGCCGCGTTCGCGTGCTCGCCGCTGCTCGGCGGCGCCCCCACGGGCTGGCGGTCGACGCGGCAGCGCTTCTGGCGCGACATCGACCCGACGCGCACCCGCCCACCGGCGCCCGGTCTGGGTCCGGTGGAGGCGGTCACCGACCTGGCCCTGACCGCCCGGCTCATGACCGTGCGCGACGCGGACGGGACCTGCTGCCCAGCACCTCGGGGTGTCACCTTCGGCGACTGGCTGGCAGGTGGCCGGCCCACGACGGCCGACCTCGACTACCACCTGACGACGCTGTTCCCGCCCGTGCGCCTGCGGGGCTGGCTCGAGGTGCGCTACCTCGACATGCTCCCGGACCCGCTGTGGCAGGTGCCGGTCGCGGTGGCCGCGGCGCTGCTCGACGACGGCCGCGCCGCCGATGCCGCCCGGGCCGCCTGCGCCGGCGTCGAGGGCCGCTGGGAGGACGCCGCCCGGCTGGCGACCGCTGACCCGCGGCTGGCCGCCGCCGCGACCGCCTGCCTGCTGGCCGCCGCCGATGCGCTGCCCCGTCTCGGGGCTGCGTCGCTCGTCCCGGCGGTCGTGGCGTACGCCGAGCGCTTCTGCGGCCGCGGCCGCTGCCCGGCCGACGACGTCCTCGATGCGCACGCGGCAGGTGTCTCGGCAGAGGCGCTGCTGCTCGGCGAGATCCGGGTGGCGGCGTGAAGGAGGTGATCGCTCGCGAGCTGGAAGCCAGTCGCCACCGCTCGCTGGCCCTGCTGGCGCCGCTCGACGAGGTCGACCTGACCCGTCAGGTGTCACCGCTGATGTCCCCGCTGGTCTGGGACCTCGCGCACATCGGCAACTACGAGGAGCTGTGGCTGCTGCGGGCGGTGGCCGGCGTGCAGCCGCTGCGGCCCGAGATCGACGCGCTGTACGACGCGTTCGAGCACCCGCGCTCGGAGCGCCCGTCGCTGCCGATCCTCGGCCCTGCTGACGCGCGGGCCTACCTGTCCGGGGTCCGCAGCCATGTCCTCGACGTCCTGGAGAGGACGCCGCTGGAGGGCCGGCCGCTGGTCCGGGACGGGTTCGTGTTCCGCATGGTCGTGCAGCACGAGCACATGCACGCCGAGACGATGCTGGCGACGCTGCAGCTCCGCGGCGGCTCCCGGACGCTGCCCGCCGACGTCCCGCTGCCGCCCGGCCGCGACCTCCCCGCGCACGACGACGTCCTCGTCCCTGCGGGGCCCTTCGTCATGGGCACCAGCACCGACCCCTGGGCGCTGGACAACGAGCGACCCGCGCACACCGTCCACGTCGACGCCTTCCGCATCGACCGGGTGCCGGTGAGCAACCGGGCGTACGCCGCGTTCGTCGACGCGGGCGGCTACGACGAGCGGCGGCTGTGGAGCGACGTCGGCTGGGACCACCTGCAGTCCTCCGGACGCCGCGCCCCGATGACCTGGCAGCGCGACGGCGGGGGAGGGTGGACGTGCACCCGCTTCGGCGTCGGCGAGGCCGTCGAGCCGGATGAGCCGGTGCAGCACGTGTGCTTCCACGAGGCGGAGGCGTACGCCCGCTGGGCCCGCCGCCGGCTGCCCACCGAGGCCGAGTGGGAGAAGGCCTGCGGCTGGGACCCGGTCGCCGGGCGCCTGCGCCGCTGGCCGTGGGGCGACGACGACTGGACGCCCGAGCGCGCGAACCTCGGCCATCGGGCGGCCCGGCCCGCCCCGGTCGGCGCCTACCCCGCCGGCGCGTCCGCCTACGGCGTCGAGCAGCTCGTCGGCGACGTGTGGGAGTGGACGAGCTCGGGCTTCGACCCCTATCCGGGGACCCGCGCCTTCCCCTACCGCGAGTACTCCGAGGTGTTCTACGGCGGCGACTTCCGCGTGCTGCGCGGCGGCTCCTGGGCGACGGACCCCACGGCCGTGCGCACGACGTTCCGCAACTGGGACCTGCCCGTGCGGCGGCAGGTCTTCAGCGGCTTCCGGACGGCGCTCTGATGTGCCGCCACACCGCGTGGCTCGGCCGCCCGCGCACCCTGCAGGAGCTGCTGGTCGACCCGCCGCACGGGCTGCTGCGCCAGTCGTGGGAGCCGCGCCGGCAGACCCACGGCGTCGGAAACGCCGACGGCTTCGGAGTGGGGTGGTTCTCGGAAGAGCGGGCTGAGCCGGCGCGCTACCGCCGGGCCGTGCCGATGTGGGGCGACCCGTCGTTCGCGTCGCTGGCCGGCGTCGTGCGCTCCGGGTGCGTGCTCGCCGCCGTCCGCTCCGCCACCGTCGGCGGCCCCGGCGGGGAGGAGGCCTGCGCGCCGTTCCTGCTCGACGGCAGGGTGCTGCTGTCCCACAACGGCGCCGCGACCGTCGACGCCCTCGCTCCGCTCGTCGGTGCTGCGGCCCTGGCCGCCGTCGGCTCGACCGTCGACAGCGCCTTCGTCGCCGCCCTCGTCGCCGCGCACCTGCGCCTCGGTCTGCCGGCGGCCCTGGCCGCCGCGGTGCGTGCCGTGGCGGCGCAGGCCCCCGAGGCGCGGCTCAACCTGCTGGCCACCGACGGCACGACGGTCGCGGCGACAGCCTGGGGCGACACCCTGTGCTGGCGCGCCGTGGACGGCGGCGTGGTCGCCGCCTCCGAGCCGTCCGACGACGACCCCGGCTGGCAGGACGTCCCTGACCGGAACCTTCTCGTGCTCACCGGCGACAGCGCCCTCCTGGAGGACATCTCGTGACCCGGCTCGACTGCCACCTCGGCCCCGACGCGATGCGCGAGGCCCTCGAGGCCGACGTGCGCGCCGGGCTCACGGCCACCCCGAAGACCCTGCCGCCCAAGTGGTTCTACGACGCGCGCGGATCGGTGCTGTTCGACGAGATCACCCGGCTGCCCGAGTACTACCCGACGCGCTGCGAACGCGCCGTGCTCGAGCAGCGCGCCGGCGAGATCGCCGCCCTGAGCGGCGCGGACACCCTGGTGGAGCTCGGCAGCGGGACGTCCGAGAAGACACGGCTCCTGCTCGACGCCCTGCGCGACGCCGGCACGCTGCGGCGCTTCGTGCCGTTCGACGTCGACGAGTCGGTCCTGACCATGGCGAGCAAGCAGGTCGAGGAGGAGTACCCCGGGGTCGAGGTGCACGCCGTGGTCGGCGACTTCGAGCACCACCTGCCGCTGCTGCCCACCGGCGGCCGGCGCCTGGTCGCCTTCCTCGGCGGCACGATCGGCAACCTGCTGCCTGACCAGCGCGCGCAGTTCCTGGCAACGCTCGCGTCGACGATGGCGCCCGGCGACGCGCTGCTGCTGGGTACCGACCTGGTGAAGGACCCGGCCCGCCTGGTCGCGGCGTACGACGACGCCGCCGGGGTGACGGCCGACTTCGACAAGAACGTCCTGCGGGTGGTCAACCGGGAGCTCGACGCCGACGCCGACGTCGAGGCCTTCCGGCACGTCGCGCTGTGGAACGACGTCGACGAGTGGATCGAGATGCGGCTGGAGTCGCTGCGCGCGCAGACGGTGCACGTGCGCGCCCTCGGGCTGGACGTCGAGCTGGCGCAGGGCGAGCAGGTCCGTACGGAGATCTCGGCGAAGTTCCGCGAGCAGCGGGTGCGCGACGAGGTCGCCGCCGCGGGGCTGGAGCTGCAGCGCTGGTGGACCGACCCGGCCGGTGACTTCGGGGTGAGCCTGTCCACGGCGTGACCTGACAGGCTCACGCCATGTCTGTCGCCGACTGGGTGAGCGCCCGTACGCCGTCGTCCGTCGTGCACCTCGACGTGGCGGGCGCGGGCCGTCCGTCCCGCGAGGTGCTGGACGCCGAGATCGCCCACCTGCACGCCGAAGCGCAGCTCGGGGCGTACGTCGCGCAAGAGCGTGCAGACGACCGCGTCGAGGAGCTGCGCGACGGCCTGGGCGGACTGGTCGGCCTCGGCCGCGACGACGTGCTGCTGGTCGACGGGGCCGGCACGGCGTTCGCCACGCTGATGGCCGCGTGGCCCCTGGGACGCGGTGCGCGGGTGGGCACCGTCCCCGGTGAGTACGGCGCGAACGCGCGCGCCCTGCGCCGGTTGTCCGGGGAGCGCGGCTGGCAGCTCGTCGTGCTGCGGGTGGACGACGACGGCCGCATCCTGGACGTGCCGGACGACCTCGACCTCGTGACGTTCCCGCAGGTCGCCAGCCAGCGCGGCATCGCGCAGCCGGTGGCCGACGTGTTCGCGACCGGGGTGCCGCTGCTGCTCGACATCGCCCAGTCGCTCGGTCAGACGCCGGTGCCGGCGGGCTGCGCGGCGTACGTCGGCACCTCGCGCAAGTGGCTCTGCGGGCCGCGCGGCGTCGGGTTCGCGGTGGTGGACCCGCTGGTGCAGGAGGCCCTTCTGGAGCCGGCGACGCTGGCGCCCACGCACGGTACGCATGCCCGCAGGTGGGACAGCCAGGAGGCGCACGTCGCCGGTCGCGTCGGGCTCGCCGTCGCCGTCGAGCAGTGGGAGCCGGAGCTGCTGCCCGCTGTGCGGACCGTGGCGGCGCACGCGCGGACGGTGCTCGCCGGCGTCGCCGGCTGGCAGGTCCGCGAGCCGGTGGAGGAGCCAACGGGCATCACGACGCTCGTGGGCGGTGACCCGGTCGCAGCGCGGAGCGCCCTGCTGGAGAGGGGTTTCGTCACCTCTGCGGTCCCGACCAGCCGCTCCGACGACCTGGAGCACGCGGTCCTGCGCGTCTCCACGGGGCCGTGGGTCGAGCCTGCGCAGGTCGACGCGCTCGCCGAGGCGCTGAGGGCGACGAAGTAGGTTCAGGTCTCGTGACCGGCCTCCAGCACAGCCCGCTCCACGACCGGCACGTCGCGCTCGGCGCCAAGCTCGCGGACTTCGGCGGCTGGGAGATGCCGATCGAGTACCCCGGTGGCGGTGTCCTCAAGGAGCACGCGGCGGTCCGCGAGGCGGTCGGCGTCTTCGACGTCAGCCACCTCGGCAAGGGCGTCGTGCGTGGCGCGGGCGCCGTCGACTTCGTCAACGACCGGCTCACCAACGACCTGCGCAAGGTCGGCATCGGTCAGGCGCAGTACACGCTGTGCTGCGACGAGGCGAGCGGCGGCGTGGTCGACGACCTCATCGCCTACGTCCGCGCCGAGGACGAGGTCTTCCTCATCCCGAACGCCGCCAACTCCAGCCAGGTCGTGGGCCGGCTGCAGGCCGACGCGCCTGAGGGCATCGAGGTGGAGGACCTGCACCGCACCCTGGCGGTGCTCGCCGTGCAGGGCCCGCGGAGCCGGGAGCTGGTCGAGGCGCTCGGCCTGCCGACCGACCACGACTACATGTCCTTCGCCGGCGCCGAGTGGCAGGGCAAGCCGGTCGTCGTCTGCCGCACCGGCTACACCGGCGAGCTCGGCTTCGAGCTGCTCCCGCGCTGGGACGACGCCGGCGAGGTGTGGGACGCGCTGATGGAGAAGGGCGCCGCACTGGGCGTGCTGCCCTGCGGGCTCGGCGCGCGCGACACGCTGCGGACCGAGATGGGCTATCCCCTTCACGGTCAGGACCTCTCGCTCGAGATCAGCCCCGTGCAGGCCCGCTCCACCTGGGCCGTCGGCTGGGCCAAGGAGCGCTTCTGGGGACGCGACGCGCTGCTTCGCGAGAAGGAGCAGGGCGCCGCCCGGCTGCTCTGGGGGCTCGAGTCCCAGGACCGCGGCATCCCGCGCAGCCACATGGCCGTGCAGAAGGGGGAGGCCGTGGTCGGCGAGGTGACGAGCGGGACGTTCTCCCCGACCCGCCGCCTCGGCATCGGCCTCGCGCTGCTCGACCGCACCGTGGCCGAGGGCGACGAGGTCACGGTCGACGTGCGGGGGAGGACCTCCACGATGAAGGTCGTCCGGCCGCCCTTCGTCCCTTCACGGGTCCGGTAGCCCGTGCCGCGGGTGCTGCTGGTCGGGCTCATGGCGACCGGCAAGTCGTCGGTCGGGCGGGCGCTCGCGGCAGCCACCGGCTGGCCCGAGCTCGACAACGACGTGGTGCTCGAGCGCAGCACCGGGTGCACCGCGGCCGAGCTGCTCGCGGCGTCCGGTCTGCAGGCCCTGCGACAGGCGGAGTCGCACGTCCTCACCGTGACCCTCGCCGTGCCGCCGCCGGTCGTGGCGTCGGTGGCCGCCGGCGCGGTCCTCGACGCGGGCGATCGCGAGCGCCTGCGCGCGGGCGGTCACGTCGTCTGGCTGCGCGCGCCGGCGGCCGTGCTGACGCGGCGGCTGGACGGGTCGCTGCACCGGCCGTTCCTCGCGGGCGACCCGCTCGCGACGCTGACAGCGATGGCGGAGGAGCGGGACCCGTTGTTCGCCGAGGTCGCCGACCAGGTCCTGGACGTCGACCGCATGACCCCCGTGCAGGCCGCCCGCGAGGTGCTCCTGGCGCTGGAGCACTCCCCCTGATCAACGCCGCGCTTCCGCCTCTACCCGGCGCGTCCTGAAGGTGCGACCGCGGCGTTGATCGACCAGAGGTCAGGGGCTGACGGCGAGCACCACGAGCACCACGGCGGTCGTCACCTCGACCTGCGCTCCGAGCACGTCGCCCGTCACGCCGCCGATGCGCCGTACCGCGTGCCGGATCAACAGCTCGGCCACGAGAAGGCCCGCAGCGACGGCGATCACGGGCAGCGCGAGCGGTGCGTGCAGCACGGCAGCGAGGGCGGTCCCGGCGGCGGCGGTCAGTACCGCGAGCCCCACCACGACGCCCGTCGGCACCGTGCCGGCCACCAGCGCGCCCAGCCCGTCGGGGGCCGCGGCGGGGACGCCGGTGCGGCAGGCGGACGTCACGGCCAGCCGCCCGGTCACCAGAGCCACCGCGAGAGCCAGCCCGCCGCGGTCGGCCGACACGCAGGCGAGCAGCGCGGCCACCTGCACCGCGGGTACCAGCACCAGGGCGACGGCTCCCAGGGCGCCGACCTCCGGCGACTTCATCACGGCGCGGGCCCTCTCGGGTGAGCCGTAGCTGCCGAGCCCGTCCGCGAGGTCGGCCAGCCCGTCCAGGTGCAGCCCCCGGGTGGCCAGCGCCAGGAACGCGACCACCAGCACGCAGGCCAGCAGCGGGCCGCCCTGCGTCACCCGGTCGACGCCGGCCAGCAGCGCGCCGGCCGGCGCGGCGAGCAGCACTCCGACGAGGGGGGCAAAGCCCATGGCCCACCCCGCGGTGCGCCGGTCCAACCGCTCGGGTCCTCGCAGCCGCAGGACGGTCAGCGTCGTGAGCGCGAGGCGAAGGCCGTCACCCACGGGCGAGCTCCACCGCCTCGAGCAGGACCGCGTGCGCGATCCCGACACCCTCGGGCCCGGACAGCCCGAGGTCCAGCAGGGGTACGAGACCGAGGTCGTCGAGGGCGCGCCGCGCCGCGGGCTGCACCGGTGCCTGGCCGGCCAGCCACCAGGTGGAGGCCTGCGGGGCCACGCGCTCCGCGAGCAGGGCAGCGCCGGCCACCAGCGCCGAGCCGTCGAGCAGCACCGGGGTGCGGCGGACGGCGGACTGGGCCAGCAGGCCGACGAGCCGTCCGAAGCCCGGGCTGCCGACGGCCTCGACGAGGCCCTCCGCGTTCCCCAGGTGCGGCCGGCACCGGCGCAGCCCGTCGCGTACGCCGACCGTCGTGGCTGCCCAGTCCGGCCCGGCCACCGTGCCGACGGCGCGCACCGGTTCCAGGTCGAGCAGCGTGGCCGCCGCGACGAGCCCGGGCACCGGGTCCCCGCGGCCGCCGAGCAGGAGCAGACCGGCGCCGCTGTCGGCGATCTCGTCGGCCTGGGCCATGCCTGCGGCGAGGTCCCCGGCGTCGTCCTCCCGCACCACCACGCTGCGCACCGGCTGGGGCAGGCGGGGCGGCCAGGCCTCCTGCAGCGACGCCAGCCGCTCCAGGAACGGCGCGAGCCGGCCCAGCGAGGGGTCCGCCCCGGTCAGCTCGTCGGGGATGTGCACGACCATCCGGTTCACCGCAGGGACCGGGGGATGCCGGCGACGACCTGCACGACGTCGTCGGACGCGGCCGCGAGTCGCGCCGTCAGCGAGCCCAGCAGGTCGCGGAAGCGGCGGCCCGAGGCGTGCGTCGGCACCACGCCCGACCCGACCTCCGGGGCCACCAGCACCGCGGTGGCTGGGCACTCCCGCCACGCCGCGACGAGGTCCGTGCACACCGCCTCGACCGCGTCGAGCGGCCCCTCCCAGGCGTCCGCTGCGTCGACGGTCCGGGTGAGCCACAGGCCCAGGTCGTCCACCAGCACAGGTGTGCTCGCCGACCTCAGAACGCCTGCCACATCGGCGGTCTCGACGGTCGTCCAGCTTGCCGGGCGACGGTCGACGTGGGCGCGCACCCGCGCGGTCCAGTCGTCGTCGCCGTCCCGTGGTGGTGCGGTCGCGACGTAGGTGACCGCCGGCTCGGCCGCGAGGCGCTGCTCGGCCCACGCCGACTTGCCCGACCGCGCGCCCCCCAGGACCAGCACCCGCCGACCGGCCGGACGAGGCGCCGAGGCACCGCCGACGTGCAGCACGTCGCCGTCCCGCGGCGCGGACGCCCCCCAGCCGGCCAGCACGGCGTCGAGCTCGGCCGGCGGGGGGTTGTCGTGCCCGAGGTGCACGGCGTGCAGGGCGGTCCCGTCCACCACGGCGCCCATGCGGCGGAGCTCGGCGACCTGCTCCGGCCAGCTCGTCAGGTCGTGGTGGTCCGGCAGGTGGGCGCTGGTCAGGTCGAGCAGCACCGCGTCGTACTCCCGACCCTCCACCAGCTGCAGCGCCTGCTCGCTCAAGGCCCCCGTGTCGGTGGCCCACAGCAACCGGGCGCCGTCGGGACCCGTGACGTCGTACAGCACCGCCGGTCCCACGGACGGCCCGGCGTGCCGCGCCGGCAGCACGACGACCTCGTAGCCGGCCACCGAGTGGCGCTCGCCCGCATGCGCCTCGACGGTCCGCACCGACGGGTCCAGCCGGGGCGCCGCGTCGGCGAGGACGGCGGGCGGTGCCAGCAGCACCAGGGGGCGACGGGAGGCGGCCCAGCCGCGCCACATCCACACGGGGACGGCGTGGTGGTCCGGGTGGGCGTGCGTGACCAGCACCCCCTCGACACTCGACAGGTCGACACCGGCGCGCACCGCCGCGCGCGGCCCGTCGGGGCCGAGGTCGATCAGCAGCCGCTCGTCGACGAGCGCACTGGTCTGTCCGCGTACGACCCCCGCCTGCGCGGCGGCGCGGCAGGAGGCGCAGGTGCACCAGGGGTTGGGCCACCCGTCGGAGCTCCCCGTGCCCAGCATCCGGACGCGCATGGCAGACAGCCAACCTCATCTGCGAACCTGGGCACGCACCCCCGTGACGGCAGAGAGGACCCGCATGGCCTGGACCTGGCGCTACGAGGACCCGAGCGGCGCCACGGTGGTGCCGCTGGAGTCCGCCCCGACCGCCGGCACCTTCCCGAGCCAGGCGGACGCCGAGAGCTGGATCGGCGAGAACTGGCGTGAGCTGCTCGAGGCCGGCGTCGCGCAGGTGACGCTGTTCGAGGACGACCACCAGGTCTACGGCCCCATGGGCCTGAGCTCGCCGTAGTGGTCAGCGGACCGGAGGAGTCGCACGCGCGCCCCGCCCCGCGCCGGCGGCAGCCCCGCTGGGTGACGGTGCTGCTGGCCGTGCTCGCGATCGGCTCCGGCGCCTTCCGGCTGCTGCTCGGGGCGTCGCTGTTCGACCGGGTCTTCGGGGTGGTCCTGCTGGTGCTCGGGGCGTCCTTCGTGCGTGAGCTGCTCCGGGACCGCGCTACGGACGCCGGTCCGGGCTGACCGTCTTGCCGGGGTCGGTCTCGACCACGCCGCTCAGCACGTCGTCGATCTGCGACAGCAGGTCGGCCTCGAGCTTGATCCCGGCGGCGGCGACGTTGTCGCGCACCTGCTCGGGCCGCGAGGCGCCGACGATCGCCGAGGAGACGTTCGGGTTCTGCAGCACCCAGGCCACCGCGAGCTGGGCCAGGGACAGGCCGGCGTCGGCCGCCAGGGGCTTGAGCAGCTGGACCTTCTGCAGCACGTCGTCGCGCAGCCAGCGGGCGATCATCTTGTCGCCACCGGCCGCGTCGGTCGCGCGCGAGCCCTCGGGCGGCGCCTGGCCGGGGAGGTACT
>JBKJQM010000495.1:0-4324 GCA_046594005.1 Mycobacteriales bacterium | reverse complement strand
ATGACGGAGCCGGCCGTGGCCTCCTCGGACGCCACGAACATCTCGACCAAGATCGTCCGGGACGGCGACGACTACGTCATCAACGGCCGCAAGTGGTGGATCAGCGGCGCCGCCGACCCGCGCTGCAAGATCATGATCCTGATGGGCAAGACCGACCCGGAGGAGTCGACACACCGCCAGCAGTCGATGATCCTCGTGCCGATGGACAGCCCCGGCCTGGACAACATCCGGCCGCTTCCGGTCTTTGGCTACCAGGACCAGCACGGACACAACGAGCTGCGCTTCACCGATGTCCGCGTCCCCGCGACCAACCTCATCGCCAACGAGGGCGACGGCTTCATGATCGCCCAGGCCCGCCTCGGTCCCGGCCGCATCCACCACTGCATGCGCGCCATCGGCGCTGCCGAGCGCGCGCTCAAGCTCATGTGCGAGCGCGCCGTCTCGCGGGTCGCCTTCGGCCAGGAGATCGCCAAGCAGGGCGTCGTCCGCGAGCAGATCGCCGAGAGCCGCATGGAGATCGACCAGGCCCGCCTGATGACCCTCAAGACCGCTGACCTGATCGACAAGGTCGGCGCTAAGGGCGCCCGCTCGGAGATCGCCGCCATCAAGGTGATCGCGCCACGCGTCGCCCTGCGGGTCATCGACCGCGCCATCCAGGTGCACGGCGGCGCCGGTGTCAGCGACGACTTCCCGCTGGCCCGGATGTACGCCGGCATGCGCACGCTGCGCATCGCCGACGGTCCTGACGAGGTCCACGTGCGCTCGGTCGCGCGTCAGGAGCTTGGCAAGTACCTGCAGAAGTAGCACGCCTCGACGCCCCGTGGACCTCGCCGGTCGGCGGGGCGTCGTGCTGCCCGGCGCAGGGCGGTCAGCCCTCGGGCGCCGCTTCCCGGTCCCAGCCCTGCTACCCGGCCCCAGCCCCGCTTCCCAGCCCCAGCCCGGACGTCACTGCCCGGGCGTCGTGCTGCCCGGCGCCCGGCCCCGCGGGCCGGCCGGCCCCTGGGGCTGAGCCTCACCGGCGGCTGAGGCCCCGCCGCCGGGACGCCTTGCCTGCGGTGCGGGACACCCCGAGCAGGCTCGCAGCCAGCGCCGCCACGGACAGGCGGGCCGGCGAGCTCGGCGACCCCTCGGACAGCGTGCGCCCACCGGCGACGGCCGCATCGACGCCGGCCACGTCCAACGGCACGAACACCGCGTCGGCGACTCCCGCGTAGCGCAGCAGTGCGGCACGGATCTCCTGCTCGGCGTCGCCGGGCACCGCGCTCGACCGCAGCCGGTTGACGACGACGAGCGGCTGCACGCCGGGCACGGCGTCCTTGAGCTCGGACAGCCCCCGCACGAGCCGCTGCAGTCCTACGGGGTCCGCGGTGCCGACGGCGATCACGGTGTCCGCCGCCTCGAGCACGGCCAGCGTGGCGCCGTTGCGACGCGGGGCGCTCGTGTCGTAGGCCAGCTCCTCGTCCTGCTCGAGGGAGAAGCCGCAGTCGACGACGGTGTACGCCGCCAGCGAGCGCGCCAGCTCGAGGACCACCTCGACGGCGGCCGGTCGCAGCTCGGGCCACCGGTCGGCCCGGGCGATGCCCGACAGGACCCGCAGCGTCGGCGTCACCGTCCGGGCGAGGTCGGCGAGGCCGGGCAGGTCGAGGGCCCCGTTGTTGGCCAGCCGCGCCGCTGCCGCGAGGCCCGGCGCCTCGTCGAGCACGCCGATGACCTGCGCGACGACGCCGCCGTAGACGTCCGCGTCGACCAGCAGCGTCGCGCGGCCGAGCGCTGCGATCTCGCTGGCCAGGTTGACGGCGACCGTCGTGCGGCCGGGGGCGCCCGCGGGGCCCCACACCGCCACCATCCGACCGGTGCCGATCCCGGTGTCCGGCGTCTGCACGGGCTCGGTCGGGGGCGGCAGGTCGGGCAGCGCCGACCGGGTGTCCGCGAGCGCGGCCCGCTCGCCGGCCGTCGGCAGCACCGTGTCGGTGACCGCCGTGACGACCGCGGCCGACAGCTCCTGCGGCGAGGAGTCCGACGGCAGGACGTGCAGGACCCCGAGCTGGCGCAGCCGCCGCTCGGCGTCCTCGTCGTCCGGCGGGACGAGCCCGACGACCGCGACGCCGGCGACCGCCAGCCGTCCGAGTGCCTCCCGGTCCAGGCGCCGCAGGTCGGCCGACAGGATCGCGGCCTGCGCCTGCCCCGTGGCGGCCGTGGCCAGCAGGTCCGCGAGGTCGACGCAGCGGCGGACGACCGCCACCCCGAGGTCGCCCCGCTCGAACGCCGCGACGAGCTCTGCCTCCCACACGGCGTCGGAGACCGCGGTCAGGACGGGGACGCGCATCAGCCGGATCCGGACGCCGGCAGCAGGTCTCCGGTGGCCTCGGCGTCCCGGGGGACGCGCACCAGGTCGATGCGGCCGAGCGACATCGCTGACATCAGCTTGGCGACGTCGGCCGGACGCACCTGCAGCGAGATGGCCACGGCGGCGCCCGTCGACGCGAAGTCGCCGTCCCGCGCCGGCCCGGCCAGGACGACCACCGAGGAGAGCACCTGCTGCGCGCCCTCCAGACGAAGACCCCGAGCGTCGGGCGCCGGGCTGGCACCGGCTCCCTTCTGGCCGGCCGGCTCCGGGGTGAGCCACACGTCGACCTGCTGGTCCCGCAGGAGCCCCGTCGGGAAGTGCCCCACCGCGACCGGCACGGTGACGTAGCGGAAGTCGACGTCCTTCTCGGGGCGCGTCAACGCTCGCCGCGGCAGGAGCTCTCCGGCGCCGATGCCGCGGCGTACGACGTAGCCGACGGGTGCGGCCGCCGAGGCCCGGACGTAGTCGCCCGACTGCTCGAACAGCCGCACCCGCACCGCACGCAGGTCGCCCTCCTGGAGCTGGCTGCCCGCGGTCAGGTCCCTGGCCGCCGCCCACACCAGCGAGCTGCGGTCCGCGCTGGAGAGCACCCGCGCGCCCACGACGACGCTCACGAGGACGAGCAGCACGCCCAGCACCAGGCGGCCGTCCCACCAGCCGGGTGTGGCCAGCCGGTTCGCCTTGGGCGACGCGGGGGTGTCGGACAACGCTCCTCCTGGGTCTGCGCGCCGGCGAGCGGGCGCCGCGAGCGGACATCGTCGCAAACGGCGTCGCCGGGTGCGCGGACCTGTCCACAGCGGGCTCTTGTGGACAGGTCACGCGGGCCGTCGGGGTCCGATGCGATGCTCGTGCGCAGGCGGGAGGGGACTCCTGTCACGCACGCACCCACCGAGGAGGGCCGATGGCCGCAGAGCGCTTCCTGCAGCTGACCGACGTGGCCGAGGTCCTCAACATCTCGTCGTCGCAGACCTACGCCCTGGTGCGCTCGGGCGAGCTGCCCGCCATCAAGATCGGCGGGCGCGGCCAGTGGCGCGTCGAGCGCAGCGCCCTGGAGGACTACATCCAGCGCTGCTACGCCGAGACCCGGGCCTTCGTCAGCTCCCACCCGGCCGCTGCGGACGAGGTGCTCGCCGAGGACTGACGCCCGGGGCTGCCCGCTCAGCCGCTGCGTACCAGCGCCACAGCGCTGAGCGGCACCAGCCTGACCTGCCGCACCGCCGACGCCCGCCGCGGCTCGCCCGCGCCGTGCTCGGCGATGTCGAGGTGGTCGGCTCCGACGCGGTCGAGGGTGCCGCTCACGACCGACCCGTCGACCAGCCCGAGCGCGACGCCCGAGCGGTTGCGCGCCAGCCCCCGCAACGCCCACCGCAGGTCCAGCCGCTTCGCGACGTGGTTTTCCTCGGCCGGGCTCGCCGCTCGCGCACCGAGCCCGCCGACGCCCAGCACCGCCGCGAGGGGGATCAGCACCTCGCGGCCGGCCGCCTCCTCGAGCAGCAGCCAGTCAGTGCCGCAGTCCCGCAGCTGTCCGCGCAGCGGGCCGGTGCCCGGGACGTGCACGGTCACCGGCTGACCCGCCGCCGGGCGCAGGCGGTCGACCAGGCGCAGCAGCGCGGCCTCGCGCCGGGTCCGCTCGGCCACCTCCCCGGCGAGCTCGGCCGCCTCGGCGGCGTCGAACTGGGCCTCCAGGTCGTCGAACAGTCCCTGCCACCGCATGCGGCCACCCTCTCCCGTCGCTACCCGGCTTCGCAACATGCCTTGACGAGCCTCAAGTGGCAGCGTACAAACGTAAACGCAAGCAAACGCAGGCAACAGCAGGAGGCCGCACCGTGACAGGACGTCCCTGCCGACCCGTCGCTGGTCTCGCCGTCGCCGCGGCGGCGCTCGTGCTGACCGCGCCGTCGCCGCTGCAGGCGCTGGACGCCCTCCGCTCCCCCGGGAGCGCCCCCGACGCGATGGGGCCGCTGGTCTCTGCGCTGG